>DATKED010000230.1:0-6760 GCA_035512375.1 Anaerolineales bacterium | reverse complement strand
GACCTGTTCATGCCAGAAATGAATGGATTCACCATACTTGAGAAGATGCGCGAAAGTTCCATTCTGCACGACATTCCAGTGCTTGTTGTCAGCGGTGGTGATTTGACAAATGAGCAACAACAACAACTGAACGATTTCGGGCAACGACTGATCACCAAAGGTTCGCTCAATGAAGGTCAATTAATCGAAAGTATCGAAACCGCCTTGAAGCGGCTCGCTTCATAAAGGCGTCTGCTTTTCACAGGAAATATTTCTATATGCCATTTGTAATCAGATGTTTAGACTGTGGCCATGCCGCGCCATTTATGCCTAGTTCCATGCATTGCCCACAATGCAACAGCCAGTGGCGTGAGGCAGAATATGACATAGCCGAAGTTGCAAAGACTTTCCCATCACAAATAAAGGATCGCCCCTTCGATCTATGGCGCTATAAGGAGTTGTTGCCAATCCATAATCCAAATCCCACTCTGAGGCTGGGCGAAGGCGGCACTCCTCTCATTCAAGCGGCAAATCTGGGAATGATGCTTGGCCTGCCAAACCTTTTTATCAAAGACGAACGGCAGGGACCGACCTCATCATTCAAAGACCGACAGGCCGCAGTGACCATCGCCGCACTCAAGGAAGGAGGCGTGACTGAAATGGTTGCTGCTTCCACTGGCAACGTTGCAATTTCGCTCTCGGCGTATGCTGCCAGGGCGGGAATTAAGCTCTGGGCATTCGTCACCAGCCTCGTTCCAGGGGTCAAGATGCGCGAGATCGCATTGTACGGGAGCCAGGTCGTAAAGATTACGGGTTCCTATGATCAGGCAAAACAAGTTGCGGCAGAATTTGCTCGTCAGCGTGGACTTTATCAGGATATGGGTGCTCGGACCGTCACCGCGGTCGAAGCGATGAAGACTATTGCGTTTGAAATCGCCGAACAACTGACCATGCAGAAGGGACCTCCGCCTGACTCCACCGAGGAAACGCCAAAATGGCGCACGCCCGATTGGTACATCCAGGCGGTCAGTGGCGGCATGGGTCCTTTGGGTGTTTACAAAGGTTTTCGTGAATTGCAGCAACTGGGAATGATCGATCGTATCCCGGCGATTGGGCCAATTCAAGCCGAAGGCTGTGCGCCAATGGTCGAAAGCTGGAAGAAAGGACTCGAAAAGGCAGAACCTGTTCTTTCGCCAAAGACTCGCATTGAAACACTTGCAACCGGCGACCCGGGCAGAACTTACGTTATGTTGCGCAAGCAAGTTAATGAAACGCATGGTGTATTTGAAAGTGTTAGTGATGAGGATGCTTTCCGCGCGATGCATGTTCTCGCAAAAATGGAAGGCATTTCAGCAGAACCCGCTGCGGCGGTGGCATTTGCAGGTCTCTTTAAGCTGGTGCGCGCAGGGATTATCAAATCAACCGATACAGTTGTTGTCAATTGCACAGGACACACCTTGCCCGCGGAACAATTCCTCTTCGGCGAGGGCTGGACTCGGGATGTGGATCTACAGCGACAAGATGTTTCACCGACTCCCCAGGAGGGTTTGCTCTCCGCCCTTAACAATGTGACGCCAAACCGCTTCCCGCGTGTGGTCGTGGTTGATGACACTTCTGAGGCGCGTCGCCTCATCCGACGCATCCTCCAATCACAAGGAGATTTCGAAATCTTTGAAGCCACAAATGGACGTGAAGCGCTTGAACTCGTCACGAGGGAGCGCCCTGATCTGATCATCCTCGATCTGATGATGCCCGAGGTCGATGGCTTTGCGGTCCTGGATTCCTTGCGCAGCAAGCCTGAAACAGCAAATATTCCCGTAATCGTTGCCACGGCAAAAGAACTAACAGTGGATGAAAAGAGCCGCCTGCAAGGGCAGATCCAATCCCTCATGCTGAAAGGGGATTTCCTTAACGATGAGTTTCTTGAAGAAGTACGTTCACTTATACGATGAAATTAGTTCCCAGCCAGGCATTGAAGCATCGAAAGTAACAACGACGGGTGTTGCTGTTGCACGTCGTTATGCTTCGAGGTTAGCAGGTATGCTTTAAAATGCGAAATGGTCGAAATACAGGGATCAATGCTGCGCTGATCTCCGCTTTATTTCTTGGATTAGCCCCAGTCTTTGGGAAATCTGCCATGGGTCCAGGTGAATTTTCTCCCCTGGCTGTTGTAGCACTGCGCACAAGCATGGCTGCGCTCCTGCTGGTGATTATCATTGCACTCTATGATCGCCGAACGCTTTATATTTATCCGGCAGGCTTGATCGGATGCGTATTGGCGGGTGCGGTCAATGGGGTTGGTTCCATTTTTTACTATGTGGGTCTGAGCAAACTAAATGCCAGCGTGGCACAAATGCTTTACGCACTTTATCCGTTCTTTGTCGCTCTTTGGCTTCAGCTCGATAAACAGACTCCTTCAAGATTGACCGGGTTCAGAATCATCATTGCCGGCATATCTGCGTTTCTACTTACAAGAGCTGACGCGGGGAATATTGACCCATGGGGGGTGGCATTTATGCTCATTGCGGCCGCCCTCTATGCACTGCATCTTCCCATTAATCAACGAGTACTTTACGATGTCCCCGCGCCAACTGTCACAGTATATACCCTCCTTGCCATGAGTATGATCGTTGTCCCGGCATACCTCATTTTTGACCGCAGTTGGCCCACAGTGACTGTCCCCTGGTTCCCGGTACTGGCGCTCACTATGGTGACCTTTTTCTCACGGCTAACGCTGTTCCTGGGGGTGAAACATATTGGTGGGATGCAAACCGCCCTGCTTGGACTGGGCGAGCTGGTGGTAGCAATTCTATTCAGTTATTTGCTTCTCGGTGAAAGCCTGACAACCCTGCAATGGATCGGCACAGCCGGGTTAAGCATCAGTCTTTTGCTTGTATGGTTTGAGAGGCCGCCAACCAAGCCCACGCATCCTAACGGACTGCTAAGCTGGCTGCAACCACCCAATTTCCCGACAGACTTTTATAAGTATCAATAACCCACTGAACTTTGCGCAGTGGGTTATTTGTTTTATAACAGACTAATTAAGATATTCTACTTCTCGGCCTCGTATAAATATCCCGTACCACGGACACTGACAATTCGATCCGACAGCGCGGCAAATGTTTCAAGCTTGTGCCGCAGTCTGCTGACCAGTGGACGTAGGATTTCCGGGGCTTCGCGTTGGGATGTATCATATCCCTGCACAAGCAGAACCAATTCCCGATGTGAATAGACACGCCCTGGATTCTCGATCAACACACGCAGTAAGCGCCCTTCTGCGGGAGTCAAATGGATGATCTGATCTTTTTTACGGACCTGCCTGCGCGAAAGGTCTATGTTTGTACCGTCTTTCAGGGAGAATTCAGCGATACCCTCATCCACATCCGAAGTGGATGTGCCGCCACGCATTTTCAGACGCGCTTCTCGGCGCGCCAATCCCTTCCTTACACTGTTTACCACCTGGGCAGGCGGAGCAGGCTTGAGCAAGTAGTCATGAATACGCAGACGCAGCGCCTGTATGGCTGATTCTGTGGTGCCAAAAGCAGTCAAGAGAATCACCTCAGTCTCCGGCGAGATTTGATTCACCACTTGAACAACCTCCAGCCCGTCCATGCCCGGCATACGCAAGTCAACAACAACCAATTCCACAGGGTGCGTACGAACGTATTCCACCGCTGCCTGACCGTTCGGCACCGAATTGACTGTGTACCCCTCAAGCCTAAGGATATCAGTCAGCGATTGGCGCGCAACAGGCTCATCATCAACAACAAGAATGTGCGACTTCATTGCTTATCTCCAATGGGTAAGAATAATCGAAAGCAGGCGCCTGGCTCGTGTTCATTTACGAGATCAAGTGTGCCACCATGCGCGGTAACAATATTGTAACTCACTGTCAGACCCAGCCCGGTGCCGCCTTCCTTTGTGCTGAAAAATGGCTCAAAGATATCATTATGCCGGTTTTCGGGAATACCAGGACCCGTATCTTGAAAAGTGATTTCGACGCCATGCTCGAATTCACGCGCGCTGATCATTAACTTCCCGCCAGCAGGCATCGCATCCAGCGAGTTCAAGATCAAGTTAAAAAATATCTGCTGGATTTGACTGCTTACCACGTAAATCGCAGGGAGCGCATCCGGCAAATCCGCCTGCACTTCAATTTGACGCTGTCCCAGTTGCTGGGAAGTCAGACTGAGCACATGTTGCAATAATTCCAAAACATCCACCCGCTCAACCTTGGCCGTGCCAGGCCGATAAAAATCAAGCATGCGTTGCATTGTTTTCATAAGGCGATCAAGTTCAGTCTGTGCAAGGTTGAAATACTCTTTTCTTTTCTCCGCAGGCAAATCTTTATGACCCGCCAAATGCAAACAATTCTGAACCGATTGCAGTGGGTTGTTGACCTCATGCGCGATGGATGCGGTCAAGCGACCGGCTGCAGCCATCTTTTCCGCGCGCAGCAATGCCTGCTGCGAATCTTCCACGCGGCGGACATAACTACGCAAGTCCGCGTATAAACTGGCGTTCTCCATCGCGATGACGGCCTGGCGAGCCAGCACAAAGAACATCTCGAGATCCGCCCCGCGGAAGGGACGTTCCGTGCCGCTGGCATCCCGCGCGGCAAACAATACACTGTGCAGATTGGAGCGCGCGACCGGGATCAGGATCGCTGTACCCAGCCCCAGCGTCGAAAGAAGCGACTGCGCCTCCTCTTCCCCGGGTCCTGTTGAATTGATCACAAACAGATTCCCGTCTGCATCGACGCGGCTTACAAGTTGCGCGGCGAAATTGGATCCAGCCGCCTGAAGTACGTTGCCGCGTTGGGCCACCATAGAGACATTCCCGTTTTTCACTTGATAATATGCAACATTGGAACAGTTCAAATGGTCACATATCGCACTGACAATAAGTTCGAGCAGTCGTTCTCGATCTGTTTCGGCGAACAGTGTTTCGGTGACATTGAAAAGGGGGCGTAGTGCAGAAACCCGGGCGGTATCGCGCTTGCGCTGGTTGTCTGCCAACGCCTGTCGCACCGCTTGAAGAAGTTCCTCGCTCTGCTGAAATGGCTTCAGCAGTAAACCATCCACACCCTGTCGCAACGCGCGGATGGCGGTCTCGACGGTGCCAAAGCCAGTCATGACCAACACTGCAATATCAGGTTGGACCATCTGCGCCCGCGAGATTACATCAAAGCCATCCACCTCGGGCATCCGAATATCAACGACAAGCAAGTCAATCCGTTTTTGCTGAAGATGTTCGATGGCAATGCGTGGATTTGTTTCTGAGATGACATCATACCCGGCACGGCTCAGGATGCGATTGCATAACAATGCAATGCCAGGCTCATCATCCACCACGAGGGTTGAAATTGATTCCATGTTTCCTATCTCTTATTGTGGCAACCAAACTGTGAACTTTGATCCAGCGCCTGGCTGGCTTTCCACATCAATTTGCCCGCCATGATCAGTGATAATTCCATAAGTGACCGAGAGTCCAAGCCCGGTGCCGCCGTGATCGCCCTTCGTCGTATAGAAGGGTTCAAAGATACGTGCCTGGTCCGGCTTTGGAATTCCCACGCCGGTATCTCGCACAGAAACCATGATCCAGTCACGACCATTGCGAGAAGCCGCGTCAGTTGAAATAGTCATTTCTCCACCAGTTGGCATGGCTTGCAGGGCATTATGGATCAGATTTAGTAATACCTGCTTCATCTGATTCACATCCGCCAGGACCCAGGGAAGGTGTTCTTCAAGCTCCAACTGTAATTTCACTCCACTGGTATGAATAAGATGACGGCTCAGTGCCACTACATCTTCGACCACATCATTCAACGATGCCCGCGCACGCATGCTTTCACTCTGCCGCGCAAAATCGAGAAGACGGCGCACTACATCACGGGCACGGACAGCCTCCCGCATAACGATCTCCAGGTCTTTGCGGGTTTCACTGTCCTGCGGAATGTCATGCAGTGCCAATTCTGCAAAGCCAGTCACGGAGGTCAACGGATTGTTCAATTCATGCGCAATCCCCGCCGCCATTTCACCAACGGCTGCTAGTTTCGCAGCCTGAACAAGACGGTTTTCCGCCGAACGCTGCGCTTCCATGCGGGCGCGCAACTCCACCTGCATGGAGCGTAATTGACTGATCGTTACCTGCAACCTCTGATATTGGTCGGCGCTGGTGATGACGCTGGCAAGAATCCCAGCAAGAGATTCGAGCGCAAGGAAATCGTTATGGGTAAAGGCATTCTGTGAGCTGCTTTCCACATCAATGAGCCCCAGAACTTTTTCACCATCACGGATCGCCACACACATCTCAGAACCAGCCTGCCAGCCCTTGATGGAACGATAACGTTTGTCCTGTAACACATCGTTCACCACCAGGCTCTCGCCAGATTCAAAAACGTGACCCGTGATCCCACCACTGAGGGGATACTCGAAAGACTTCATCGCGCGTTTTACAACATTCGGGCTTGTTCCGCCAAAGCCGGCGATAGTCAGGTTCCCTTTTTCATCTGCAATGAAAACCGAACAAAGTTCATATGCAAAGTAACGCGCAAGCAAATCGGAGGTGATTTCCGCGACCTCACTCGGATCGGTAAGACCGATGACCTGTTGCACCACTTCATGGATCAGCCCAAGGTTGCGGGCGCGTCCCTCCGCTTCTTCGTGCAGACGCGTGTAGTCCGCGAGGCTGGCAAGGTGACTGGCAATCACAACAATGAGGTTTTCGTCGTACAGATTAAAGGCATCGTTCCGCGAACTTTCCACGCACAAAACACCGA
>DATKED010000229.1:0-12858 GCA_035512375.1 Anaerolineales bacterium | reverse complement strand
CGCAGAAAACCCCTCTGCTGAGATGCTTGCCCAAAGGCTGACGGAATTCGAAGCCCAATATCCCGGTCTTAAAATTGAAGTTCGTATGAAAAAAGCGGAGGCAGAGGGTGAGATCTTAAATGCTTTATCTGTGACAAGCGTTGCCGCGCCCAGTGTATTGCCGGACCTGATCCTGCTATCGCGCTCTGACCTGGAGTCTGCAGCACTCAAAGGATTGTTGCATCCAATCGATGGATTGTCCACTTCGCTTGAAGATCCGAACTGGTATAGTTATGCTCAGCAATTAGGTCACATTCAAAACACAGGATATGGCTTGCCGTTCCTGGGAAATGCATTGGTTTTGGTCTATTATCCTGAGCTTGGACAAATCGTGACCTGGGAGGATGTTTTGGGCAGTAGTGGAGGACTTGTCTTTCCCGCCGGCAACCCGCAGGGATTGGCTGGTTTGTCGCTTTATGCTTCGGCGGGTGGTGAAATTCTGGATGCTCAGGGATTGCCAACCCTGGAGATGGAAGCACTGACAAGCGTCTTGACCCTCTTTGAAGAGGGGCTTTCGAAGGAGGTGTTCCCTCCTTCACTCGTGAATGTTGCGAATGAGGCACAGACCCTGCAGATTTATCGCACGGGGAGCGCCAATAAAGGGATCATCTGGTTTTTGGACTATCGTCCATCTGAAGATGGGGCGGTCACACCGCTGCCTGGACTGGATGAATTGCCCTTTTCTTATGCAACAGGCTGGGTATGGGCGCTGGCAGGTGCTGACCCGGAAAAACAGCAGCTTGCAGTGGAGCTTGCAGAATATCTGGTTGCAGATGATTTCATTGGAGAATGGACGCGTGAAACTGGTTATCTCCCCACTCGTCCCTCGATAGTAGACGATGGTGATCGGACCATGACGGCGATCCTGGAGTCTGCACAGCCCATCCCTTCGAGCGATGTGCTGACAGTTCTGGGACCCCTCATGCAGGAAGCGCTGACCCGCGTGTTAAACGGCGAGCAGCCCGAGGATGTGGCAGGGAGTGTCATCGAAAAGTTGAAGTGATTATTTGGGAGAATGATCCATGTCTGCTTGGAAACGCGCGACAAAAGAAATTCCTTTTGAACGTTTGCCGCCTGAGATGGTTTCTGCCATTCATCAGCATATAGAGCAATACAATCTTGGATCGATCTTGTCTGATGTTTTAATGTGCATTCTAACGAACTCTGAAAAGATGAAAAAGGGTTTGTTCGGAAGTGCAGAAACTGTGCAAATGGGAGCCATCGTGACGCGGCGCTGGCTCGTGTCGGCCATTACTGGGACAAAGACACCGACGGCTGTGTTTTCTGCCCAGTTGACCAATATCACCGTGCAGGATTATGCCCAGACACAACTTGCAAAGATGTCCTCTGATTCTGGAATTCAGGTCAGCGGGATGTTTACGGATGCAAGCGAGAGCGCCAGCGCTTTCATAGGCTTGGACGAAGGCGCAGCCGGGAATAAATTCAGGGAGATTGCCATCAAAGCTGCACAGGACGCAAAGAAGTAAAACACCAGGCTTCCGAATTCGGAAGCCTGATTGATTAAGTTGCTTTTGTATTCGTCTTTATATGACCCAGGCAGACAGCATCCAGAGACCGGTCATCATCAGACCGATCAAAAATCTTACGCCAAAAGCCCAGCCCCAGCCGATCATGTAAGCCTTGGTTGATTCAATTGCGGCCTCATTGTTCTTCAGTCTGCGGTTTTCCGCCATGTATAAACCAACCGGCGCGGCGACCAAGCCGATCAGCGGCGTGAAGAAAAGGCTGGCAACGATACCTGCAGCGAATGCCCACAGGATGGAACTCCATGGTATATATTTATCGCGCATTTTGCGCGCAATGATGAGATTATCGGCGATGTTACCGATGATCATCAGGAGGGTGATGAGCCCGAACAGAAACCAGTCCACGCCCGTCATATTGCCTGCCGAATTCTGGATGATGGCATAGACCAGTGTTCCCAGCCACATGATCGTGAGGCCTGGAAAGATTGGCACGATCAAACCCAACAACCCGACAAGCAAAACAAAAAGGGTGAACGCTTCAAGAATAACCTGCAGGAAAAGTTGAAGCTCTGGTGGCATATTCTCCTTCGTCTAACCTTGCGAAGTTGCCGACCCCATGCTCCGTTCAGGGCAAGCTCTTCGCAAGGTTATCAGCAGCATTATAGATTGATTATATCCACTCCGCCCATCCACGGACGGAGTACTTCAGGCACAACGATCGACCCATCGGCTTTCTGATTGTTTTCCAGGATGGCGATCAACGTGCGAGGCAGTCCGAGTCCCGATCCGTTCAGCGTGTGCAGGAACCGGGCCTTGCCTCCATCGGCAGGACGATACTTAATATTCGCACGGCGTGCCTGAAAGTCGCGCACGTTCGAGACCGATGAGACTTCGAGCCACTCATTACAGCCCGCTGCCCAGACTTCGATATCGTATGTAATTGCGGAAGTAAAACCAATGTCGCCGGTGCAAAGCTGTTTCACCCGATACGTGAAGCCCAGCGCGGCACAGGTGGCTTCGGCGTCTTCGCGCATTTTCTCGAGCAGGGCGTCTGACTCTTCGGGTTTCGCGTACATGTACATCTCGACCTTGTCGAATTGATGTCCGCGTTTGATGCCGCGTACATCGCGCCCGGCGCTCATTTTTTCGCGGCGGAAACAGGGCGTATAGGCTGTGTAAAACAGCGGCAATTGTGTTTCATCCAGGATCTCTTCCATGTGCAGACCCGTCAACGGGACTTCGGCCGTTGGCACAAAGTAGAGATCCTCTTCATGGTCTTTATAGAGGTTATCAGCGAACTTTGGCAGTTGGCCGGCGCCGAAGACAGTGGCTGTTCTCACCATGAAGGGCAGATATTTCTCTGTGTAGCCCTGCCGTATATGAAGATCGAGCATGAAAGCGATCAAGGCACGCTGCAGGCGCGCGCCGGGTCCATTCAATACATAAAAACGTGAACCGGTGATTTTTGTGCCGCGTTCAAAGTCCAGGATGTCGAGCGCCGGTCCCAATTCCCAGTGCGGTTTCGGCTCAAAGTCAAACTCAGGGAGTTGGCCCACGGTTCGCAGGACCACATTTTCATCTTCGCTTGTGCCGATGGGAGTCCGCTTATCCGGGATGTTTGGAATGGCAGAAGTAATGAAATGAAGTTCGGCTTCGACCTCTGCCACTTCCTTATCGAGTCCTGTGATCTTATCGCCGACTTCGCGCATGGCCGCGATCTTCTGCTCACGTTCCGCCGCGTCCTTCAACTTGCCGATCTCTTTGGATACGGCGTTGCGCTCTGCTTTCAGCGCTTCCACGTGGGTAAGTAAAGTGCGGCGTCTCTCATCCAGCCTTAAAATGTCCTCTACCGGAGACGCGTCCATCTGGCGGTTCTTGAGCGCCGTGCGGACAAGGTCTGGTTTTTCGCGAATAAGATTCGTGTCTAGCATGTTGCACCTCCGTTGTGCCGGACGATGGACCATGGCCGGTTGACGAAAAAACATTGTCTAGGGTCTGTTGTCCATCGTCGAAAAAGAATACGCCCCCGGTCCATTTGCAGGACGAAGGGGCGTCTCGTGGTGCCACCTGCTTTTGCCGCCAAAGGCGGCCTTGGAATGCGCTGTAACGGGCGCTCGCGTCCCTCTTACAACTGCGCTGTGCTTTGCGCGTTCCTGCGAGGGCGACCTGGTGAAGGGGATTTCGCTGTTTCCTCGACCATCTCGCACTGACCGATGGCTCTCTGCATTTTACGGGTTGAACAGTTACTTATCTTCACGCTGTCTTATTGGGCATGATTATACACTTCCGTAGAAGGGTGTCAAGAAAGAGTACTCAAATATAATTGGGGTATCAATGTGTGATGGAGTGAAAACGATGTTATCCCAGATGCGTGCGTATCAAAAGCTTGAAGCAAAAGACCTGCGAGTGATCGGCAGACGAACACAGGATGGAATTGAGAGTCAACTACTGGTAATCCAAACGCCGTTTGGCTACCGCCGGGTCGCAGAGATGTTTCGCCCGGAAGGGGACAAATCTCTTGCTGCAATCTTATACGTCCACTGGTATGAGCCAGAATCAATTGAGTCGCACCGGACGCAGTTTGAAGAGGAAGCCATGGAGATGGCGCGCGCCGGAGCGGTCTGCCTTTCAATAGAAACGTTATGGTCTGACCGTGACTTTTTCCTCAAGCGTACACAGGAAGACGATGCGCGGAATTCAGTCGAAGAGGTCGTGAACATTCGCCGCGCGCTGGATTTGTTACTCTCCCAGCCAAATATAGACCCCAAACGATTTGCCTACGTGGGTCACGATTTTGGCGGGATGTATGGTGTGCTTGCTGGAAGTTTGGACCAGCGTACCACTCATTACGTGCTCATGACATCCACGCCTGGTTTCCCGGATTGGTATCTGTATCTGCCCAAATTGGAAGGAGAAGCACGCGAGGCGTTTATCCGTCAAATGTCTGAGATCGATCCGATTACCCATATCTCAAATCTTTCGCCCGCTGACGTATTTTTCCAATTTGCGACCGACGATTTCCATGTCCCGAAGGAACGCGCCGAGGAATTTTTCGCTGCGGCAAAAGATCCCAAGGAAATGAAATGGTATGAGGCAGGTCACGGACTCAATGAAGAGGCAACACAAGACCGAAAGGATTGGCTAAAGAAAAAGCTGGATCTGCAAGAGTGAAACAGGATCATAGTTCAGCTGCCAGACGGGTTTGAAAACAGGAGACCAGCATCGGCTTCGCCTGACGCGCAGCCTGTCCGCGGGGCTGGATTCATTGCAGATACGTTTGAATCCTACACGCAAGTTGTGGTATATTTTGGAGGGAGCAAATCATATGAATGAGCGTATTTTGATTATAGAAGACGATCAGCAAATTTTGAAACTGCTTCAGCGCGGGCTGGCTTATGAAGGCTACACCGTAGACACAGCGACCGATGGCCGCATGGGGTTGATCCTGGCGCGTGACCATACACCGGATCTGGTGATCCTGGATTGGATGCTGCCAGGCATGGATGGCCTGGAGGTCTGTCACCGCCTGCGTACAGGCGGCTCGATCCCGATCTTAATGTTGACTGCGAAGGACACGGTGCAGGACCGCATCCAAGGTTTGGATGCCGGCGCCGATGATTACATGATCAAGCCGTTCAACCTGGACGAACTACTGGCGCGTGTGCGCGCTTTATTAAGACGAACACAGCCCGAGCGTGTGCCTGTGTTGAAGTTTGCCGACCTCACGCTGGATACGGGCTCCCGCCAAGCCTCACGCGGCAATCGTCAGATTTCATTGACCGCAAAAGAGTATGAACTGCTTGAGTTGTTTTTGCGGCATCCCAAGCAGGTATTGACCCGCGAAGTAATTTTTGACCGTGTCTGGGGTTACGATTTTGGCGGTGAGAGCAATGTTCTTGAAGTGTATATCCGCTATCTTCGTCAAAAGCTCGAGGGTGAAGACGAACCTCGCCTGATCCATACCGTGCGTGGAGTGGGATACGTTCTACGTGAAAATCCCTAAACCTTTAATCTTTAATATTGAATAACCGTGTCTCTTCGGCTCCGCCTGACTCTGTTATATTCCACACTCATGGGCGGAATCCTTCTTGTGATCAGCGCCGCGGTCATTATTGTCGTCACGGCTCTCTTGTTCAATACCATCGACAACCGGCTTGAAACTGCCCAGGAAGTAATCCTCGAAAAGATCGAGTTCAACCAGGTTGGCAAGGTGGAGATCAGCCTGAAATCCACCGATATCAGCCCCGACATTTACATGCAGGTCTGGGGGCTGGATGGGGAATTGCAATCGAGTTTCGGAACACCCGATCATTATGCCAATAAACCTTTTGATCAGGATGCGCTGCGTCTCTATCATCCGATTTACCTCGACTCGAGCGAGAACGGCTGGCACATTCGTGTGCTAAGTATCCCGCTGCAGAAGGATGACCACACGATTGCTGTTCTGCAGGTGGCTTCCAGCCTTGAGGTGGTGGATGCAGCCCGCAAGAATTTAACGGACGTGCTATCGATCATTTGGGTGGTTGCCGTTCTGCTTTCTGGTATTGTGGTCTGGTTCACGCTGGGTCAAACCCTCAAGCCCCTGGGAGCCATCACCGAAACTGTCGAGCAGATCAACCGCGCGGACGACCTCTCACGCCGTATTCCATATCAGGGACCCGAGAGCGATGAGATTGGGAATTTGGTTGGTTCATTCAACCAAACGTTGGAGAGGCTCGAGGCGCTTTTTACTTCGCAGCAGCGTCTCCTTGCCGATGTTAGCCACGAATTGCGAACACCACTGACCGTAATCAAGGGCAATGTGGACCTCATCCGCCGAATGAAGAGCCTCGATGAAGAGTCGCTGACAAGTATTGACCAGGAGGCGGGGCGTCTGACGCGTCTTGTTGGCGGATTGCTGTTGCTGGCGCAGGCTGAATCGGGCAAACTGGCACTTAATCTGAAACGTGTCGAGTTAGATCTTCTCCTGACCGAGGTCTTTCAGGAAATGACTATTCTTGCAGGGAACAGGGTGCGCATCCGACTCAATGAGATCGATCAAGCCTACGTGAACGGTGACCGCGACCGCCTCAAGCAGGTGTTCATAAATCTTGTTGCAAACGCGGTCCAGTATACGCCGCAGGGTGGAGATGTATTCCTCAGCCTGGAAAGGATCGGGGAACAGGCACGCATCATTTGTCGTGACACGGGACCGGGAATCCCCACCGAAGACCTGCCTCACATCTTCGAGCGCTTCTATCGCGCGGAGAAGTCGCGCACGCGCAGAGAGACCACAGGTTTTGGCCTGGGTCTTTCCATTGCCAACTGGATTGTAGAACGTCACGGGGGAAGGATCGAAGTCAACTCACAAGAGGGAAAAGGCACAACCTTCGCGATCTGGCTGCCACTCTATGGCAACAGTAAGTAGTCGAAAATACAAAAGCCGCCATTCCGGGCGGCTTCTGCAAAAGACTGTACCAGTCTAGGGGATGCCCAGTCTTTGCGCGGCTTGCCTGCAAAGACCTGCTCCATATTTTTGATACCATTCCGTCAGCATGGCGCTGGAGGTAGCACCGCTCCGGGCATCTTCGTAGATCGGACCGCCGTAGAGAACGTAGCGTTTGGTTTCCGAGGGCCAGCCTCCTTCACCGCGCGAGATCACACCGATCCCACCATTGTAGCCAGCCAATGCTAAACGCGCGTTCCCGCCTCCTGCCTCCAGAGCGCGTGAAAGATAATTCAAGCCGCGCAGTGCATTTGTCTCTGGGTTATAAGGGTTTTCGCCAAACTTAAAATGGAATGGCATCACCTGGAACAAACTCGTGGCTCCTGAACGCGAAGTCGCGCGCGGGTCTCCGCACGATTCGATCTGCATGACTGTGGCAGCCAGGTTGGGGTCTACAGACGCCGCGTTTGCCCAGCGTACAATGTCATTTGCCCAGTGCTGGATCTCCTTTCTGAAGATCGGGGAAATCCCTCCAGAGGCTGTTGAGTTATCAGAGGAGAAGGACCAGACCGGCACCTGTCCGGGCAAAACCGGATTCTGGGCTGGCGGGATCACGCTGCTGATCGGTGGTACCGAGTTTTGAAGCAATAAAGTTGAATTGTTGATTGATAATGCTGCCGGAGAGAGCGGTGACTTAAGTGCGAGAAGCGCCACAAAGCCTGCGATCACAAGAGCTGCAAGCGGTGGAAGGACATAAAAAGACAAACAGCCGCTACCATTTTCAGAGGCCACGGCTGTCTGCCAGTCATCTTGATCTTGGAGGCGAGCACGGGACATAGTTGGGTTCCTCAATTCTTGTAAGGGACCCGAGCTCGAAACGAGTTCGGATATTAAGTTGTAGTTGTGTTTTTAGTTCAGCAAATAAGTAAGATACTTGTTTTAAAAATTTACGCGTCGTAGGATCGGTCATTCGTGCGTTCGTTAGTGTTCTGGTTCTGACCATAGATGTTGTGATAGGTAGGCTCCTGTCGGGAGAAGGATGTTTGTTGCGGGTTATTGGTTTTAGGCGCCGGGCGGAATGTGCTGCTGCTGCCCTGAGCGTTTTGCACGGGACGGTTCAAGCTGGAGGCAGGGCGAAGCGCAGATTGAGGGGGCGAATACGATTGGCCTTGTACAGGACGAGGATTGTTGTATGAGCGGCGGACATCGGTGGTGAAGAGGCGGTCGCCTGCAAGCGAGAATGTGCCAATGATCAACACTCGGATCAGGAGGATCATCGCGGCGACAAAGATGGGAACGACCTTTGTCATGGTGGCAGTGTTGATTACTGCTCCGCCCGAGGCGCTGGAATGATTCATAATGGCAATCGACACGCCCCACCACGTGAGAATGGCGTTAAATGTGGCAGCCAGGAACCAGGCACCGAACAGGTAGTAAACTTCCTTGGGTTCATCAGCCCCCTGCTCAGGTGTAAAGATGCGGGCGATCCCTGCAAAATCAATTCCACAAAAGGCAATGGCAAGGAGCGTTGCCCAGCGTACCCCCCCAAAGGTCAGTTCGCCCAACAGATCACGCAAGGCGAACCGAGTGGCATTGAAATTGGAGATTTCAAACGCCAACAGGGCACCGATAATCATGATTCCCCAGGCGGCGCCCCGGTTGAACTGGCGTCCACGGAAAAGACCAGCAAGCCCAGCCCCAGCACTTCTACGATATGCAGTCATCTCGACCTCCTTTGTCGAATAAAGGACAACGTAGGTCGATTATAGAACACTTGTTCTAAAACGTCAAGGTTTGGGGATTAGTTTTTTTGTTTGAAGGATTACTCCATCGGCTTGAACAATTCCTCCGATTCTTGCCGATACGACTTGGCCTGATCTTCAGGAAGATTGCTGTCGGTGAGTCTGACCTTCAATGCTCAACTGCATCAGATGAATATTCGCTGGTGTTTAGAGAGTGGATCTATTTTCATTCATGCCAGCCTTCGCTTTTCGATGGCGCGCCAGGCGTGTGCGATCTGCGCGGCGAGACGCGCGTTGTTCAATAACAGTGACAAATTCGCCTGCAGGGATTTTCCTCTGGTCAACTCACTGATGCGCTGGAGGAGGAACGGAGTCAATTTCTTGCCATGAATTTGTTTCTCCTGCGCCTCGTTGGATGCCTTTTCAATGATCGGATCCATCTCGGACTTTGGAATTGCAGCCGCCATGGGGATTGGATTCGCCACGAGGACCGCGCTCTGCATTCCGGTGCTCCAGTGCGCCTTTGCAAACTGGACAATGTCCTGTGCAGTATCGAGATTGACGCTTACATCCAACCCACTCTCACGGGAATAAAAGGCGGGAAATTCACTCGTGCCATACCCGACAACAGGAACGCTCATTGTTTCCAGATACTCCAGCGTGGCACGGAGATCTAAAATTGCCTTTGCCCCTGCACAGACCACGATCATTGGGATCGTTGCCAGCGCTTGTAGGTCCGCGGAAACATCAAAACCTGACTCGCGATGCACACCACCGATTCCACCTGTGGCAAAGAATTTAATGTTGGCATGTTTACAGGCGAACATCGTCCCAGCGACAGTCGTTCCGCCGCTGGCTTCCTGTGAAATGACGGTCGCAAAGTCGCGCAGGCTCACTTTGTGTACATCCCTCTCATTCGCTAGTCTGTCAAGTTCACTCTCACTCAAACCGATATGGAGGTAACCGTCCAGAAAGCCGATGGTGGCTGGCGTGGCACCTTCCTCGCGGATGGCATGTTCCAGGTCATGTGCCAATTGCAAATTCTGTGGACGCGGCAAGCCATGAGTGAGCACAGTCGACTCAAGCGCGACGACTGACACTGCAATATTCATTGCCCTCTTCACGTCATTGGACGTGATGATGATCTCTTCTAAAGCTCCCATGATTTCCTATAAGAAATGACCAAACATACTATTGATGTGACTGATCGCTTCTTCGATGTGGGGTGGCACTGCCTCCCCTTTGTCACGCATAAACTCGGCGGCTTCGAGCAACTGCTGATGATAAGCCAGCAGCAGAGACCGCATTGCCTTTTTCGCTTCTTTTTCTTCCGTGGTGGTCTGTAAATGAGCGGCGATCGGAACATCTTGGATCAAAGCAATTGTCTTTTGTAAGATCGCTTCAGTTTCGATTCTGCCCAGCGCTTCAGAACTCTCACGATAAAAATTCTCGTTGCTAAGCTTCCAGGCTTCCAGGTGCTTTTCAGGCACAATCTCAACAGCAGTCTTCCAGGTGCCCACACCGATCCAGTGCAACTCGACATTCTTGCTGCGAGCCTTCTGGGTAAATTGATCTGCAAACTGCGTAAACAGGTTGGAAATTTTGTGGCGGGGCTGAAACTCAGGGGGAGCCTTGGGTTCCTTGGGGATGGAAAAATCCTGCTCCGGTGGAATGATCTGCTGGGACTGCTCCACGATCATCTCCTCGCGCTGCCTTAACTTTTCTATCTCCGGCAGCCCAATGCTGGCCAAGTAGGCAGTTAACTTGTGTTTGCTCATGAAGGCACCAAGCTCGCCGCGAATGAGCCCGATCATGCGATTGATCCAGGCAAACTCATAGGTGGATGGGTTGGGAAGTTCCGGCGTTACCTTTGAAGTGGCCTGATAAATAATCTGTTCGATTGATTCCCTGTTGAACGGATAGGGTGTCTCCGTCGATGGTTTGATCCCACCCCGGTACACGCTGAACATCAGCCGCACATCCGTCGCCGTGATGGGGATTCCATCCAGGCTGCGGCTTTTCACAGACTGTGATCTGTTGTCCTGGTCGCGTAGATCCACATAGTGATCGCGGGTATCGATTGCCTGCCGGAAGCGCTCGAAGCCCTCCAGGGTTGCCCTGGCACGCGGCTCTTTTGCCGTCGATCCAATGATGCGCGGGGTGCCGTCTGGTCTTTCAAAAAGGGCAACCGAGTCTAGGTCGACGATCACCCGGCCGGGCCCGCCAATTAAAAAGGTAGGTGAGTGGCGATCTTCCTCTGAAATGGCTCCGTGACTGACACGAATGGTCTCCTCACTCCCGGAAAGCGCAACCCCCCCGATAAAGCTTCGCGCAATGCTCACATGCTCCAGCTCAAAGATGTCGGCGAGATAGAGGGAAGCAGCTTGCAGCGCAATGAAAAACGGTGCCAGAAAGATAGGGACATATTGGAATATGCGCGGGTCGGTAAAAACATGGTAGAAGAAGTTAACAAAATTGATCAACGGGTTGCCAACGTAGATTGCCGGATAGCTCGGATTCAAGTAATACAGGAATATATCCCGGATAAATTTTGCCCATAAGTCTAAAGGATAGAACCTTAAGCTGACGATGAAAACACTTACACAAAACAACAGGATCAAATACCTCGTCCGCCTTACGGCTTTCTCGGGGCGCAGGTCAAATATCCTGTTCAGGAACGCATCGATCAAACGGGAAAAGAGCTCCCAGAACAGCTCCTGTTCTTTTTGAAGGGGAGTTTCGGCAGTATGCCCCAGGGTGGAGGAAATGGATACCGTCATGAACCGTTCCCCTCGATCCAGCGGATGATGTTTTCCAGGTCCTGCTGTTCGTCCGGCATGCGCTGGCGCAATTGATGATTGTTGATGATCCGTGCACGCGTCCGCAGGAGCAGTGTTTTGAGCGTTTCCTTGATGCCGACCGGCCTCTTTTGGATCAGGTCTTTGCTGAGGAAATCGGCGTACTGGCGGATAGCTGTTGCCTGGCCCTTCGTTTCGGCGAGATTCCGCTTTTGCTCCACTTGCTCGCTTTCACGTTTGGCGTTGAGGAGCCAGGTGGCGGACCACCGCTGGATAATAGTCTCTTCAATATCCGGGTCAAAACGCAGGTTGCTAATGCCTACACTATGGACTTCCAGACCTCGCTCCTTCAGCAACTGATATTCCGCGCTTTCGATCATTCCCTGTCCGCGCATGCCGTTGTCATCCAGAATATCCACCTCTGACTGTGTCAGGCGGGCCTTTACCATCTCGTTGATGACTTGCAGGGCTGTCTTCTTCTGAGGCTCACTCTTCACGTGTACCATGGTTGGAAATGGCTGAGTTGGAATGGTGCGCCTGCCCCTGCCTTCCTTCTTTCCTTCCAGGAAGTTAATCGTTCTCGACATCATCAGGTTCAGCTCACGCACCATCCGGGCGAGGCTATCCTGCATAGCGTCGCGATTGGCGCTCACCTGGATCGGCTGGCTGAGCGGGTCAATTTCTTCGTCCGTCGGCTGCGGGCTTTGCGGTGGAGGCGGGGAAACTAGTTGAGTTGGCTGGAAGAGTTGGTCAAGCGTGAACTTGGCGGCATACTCACGCCATACATCCACCGCCAGCGTGGCAGGAAGTTCGTTCCAGGCAACGCGCCAACGTGGTGAATCGGGTACGGCGTTGGGATTAATCCCTTCGCCCAGGATTGCTTTGCGGATCGCCTCTTTATCCTTTTCTTCGTTCTGCTTGTCACTCTTTCTAACGCCCGTCCTATACCCAAAGCGTGAGCCGGGCTGCTGGTTCTTTGGAAAACCTGTATTCACGCGGAAGGAGATGGAAATATTTGGGATCACCTCGATCCCGTCACGGGTCAGCGCGCTGACCTGCTTGCGGCGGTCCTGGATCTGATCCCACTCTTCCTGAGGTTGATCACCCTTCTTTGCGTCGAACGGTTTGTCAGATTCTTTTGGACCAATGGTCTGTGATTGAATATGTAAATCCACTGTTCCCGCAACATATTCCCCGGTGTTGATGAAATGGACACCCGGTCCAATCGTCTGTTTGATGGCTACAGCCGAACGCGTTACTGCAGCACTGGCTGAATCGAGCCACAGCACACCTGGTCCTTTTTTGAGCCTCTCCCCGGAATGTTCCTTGATCTGACCATTTTCGATAAATAAAGCCGGTCCATGGCC
>DATKED010000228.1:0-5334 GCA_035512375.1 Anaerolineales bacterium | reverse complement strand
ATCCGATTTTTGGTGGTTGACCTGAATGGGTAAGACGGGTAAATTATACAACATCTGTTGTTTAGAACACAACTGTATGTTATCACTCATTTGGAGGAGAGTCAAGATGAACATCGCATTATGGAGCGTACAAGGTTTGCTAGCCGCAATGTTTGGGCTTGCAGGTTTCACGCATGGGTTTCAGATGGAAAAAGCAAGGGCACAATTAGCTTGGGCGAAAGATGCCTCAGATGCCCTGTTGCGGTTTGTTGGCACCGCCGAAAATCTCGGCGCGTTGGGGTTGATCCTGCCCATGGTCACCGGCATCCTGCCCTGGCTGACGCCATGGGCGGCAATTGGTCTCGCCATCATTCAGATTCTAGCATTGTTCACAGTCCATCTCCCGCGCAAGGAATACATTGCGATACCAATCAATGGTGCTCTGATGGCGCTGGGCACTTTTCTCATAACAAATTCAAATCATAAGGAGTAAAAATGAACGTAACAATCATTGGAGCAGGGAACATGGGACGCGGCATCGGGACCCGCGCCGTAGCTGGCGGCCACTCAGTCACCTTCGTGGATGCAAATCCAGAAACGGCTGAAAAGACTGCCGCAGAAGTAAAAACCTCGATACAGAATGGTGCGAAGGTTTCCACAGCGAGCCTCGGTGAAGCCGAGCTTGGCGATGTGGTTGTCCTTGCGGTGTGGTACGGCACGAACATCGAACTGGCAAAGAAACTCGGCGCGAAACTCGCGGGCAAGGTTGTTGTGGATATCGCCAACCCGCTGAACGCAGCGTTTGATGGACTTGCCACTGCACCCGACTCCTCCTCTGCGGAGGATGTTGCCAGGGCAATTGCGTCCGGGGCAAAAGTGGTGAAGGCTTTCAACACGACCTATGCCGGCACGCTGCTCGCGGGAGAAGCGGGTGGTCAGCCGCTGGATGTGTTCATCGCCGGCGACGACGCGGACGCGAAGAGCAAGGTCGCGCAGTTGGTGAAGGATGGCGGCATGCGCCCCATCGACACCGGACCGTTGAGCCGCGCCCGCCAGATCGAAGGGATGCAGTTCCTGCATATCGTTGCTCAGGGCCCGCTCGGTACGAACTGGGCAAGCTCAATCAAGATATTGAGCTAACGTGATATGATTCATCCCATAATGGGATTATGGGATGAATCGTTAACATCATTACGAGATGATTTTTTGTTGAGGTGAACCAGAGCGAAGGAAGAGTTGAGGTTTCAATGTAGTCTACTTGTATTGATAGTAAATATCAAATTCAGGAGAGTATATGGCACTAAAAGTGATTGGAGCAGGTTTCGGGCGGACAGGAACGCGATCACTAAAAACTGCATTGGAAGAACTTGGTTTTGATAAATGCTACCATATGGAAGAAGTCATGAAGAATCCCAGTCATTTGAAGCACTGGGCAGAAATTATGGAAGGCCGCAAAGCGGATTGGGAGACCTTGTTTAGAGGCTACCAGTCTGCAACAGATTGGCCCGTAGCCGCGTACTACCGGGATTTGATGGCTGTGTACCCGGATGCGAAGGTCATCCTCACAGTAAGGGATCCCGAAAACTGGCACACCAGTATCATAAATACCCTCTACCAGGCCAGCCGGAAATTCCGTCGGTTCACACGAATTATTTCACCGTTGCATCAGTTCTTAACTGCCATGGAAGAGGTTGTTTGGCAGGGTACCTTTCACAACAAATTGGAAGATAAGATCCACGCCATGGAAGTCTTCAACAAGCACATCGAAGAGGTAAAACGTGTCGTTCCAAAGGAACGACTGCTGATCTTTGAAGCCAGGCATGGATGGGAACCGCTCTGTTCCTTTCTGAATGTGCCCGTTCCTACGGATAAGCCTTATCCCCATAAGAACCAGGGAGCGTTCGTCCGGCGGATTTTAAAATACAGAACCCTCATGAAGTGGGGAGCAGTGATTCTGCTCGCCGCGCTTCTATTTTCACTGCTTCGCGTATTGATTATGTAATGGTGCGTGGACAGCTGGATTTATGCGATGAACATCTTTCACAAGTAGTTGACAAAAGTTAGGAGATACCTTATGAATGCTTTATCAAATTCGGAAACAAAAACAGAGTTTTCTGTCCATCCCGCGACAAGGATTGGAACAGTTTCCCTCAAAGTTGCCGACCTTGAGAATCAGATCACATTCTATCAACACGTGCTTGGTTTTCAACTGCACTGGCGCGAAGGCAACAAGGCGGGATTGGGAGCGGGCGGTGCGGATTTGCTACGCTTGACGGAAGAACCCAACCTGAAAAAATATCGCGGCGTAACTGGCTTGTATCACTTTGCCGTGTTATTCCCAGATCGCCGCGAGCTGGCGCGTGCAATCGCGCGGCTGTTCGCATTGAAATACCCGAATGCCCCCACCGATCACATCATGACGAAGACAACCTACCTCGATGACCTGGAGGGCAACGGCATCGAACTCTATTGCGAATCACCTGAGGAGGGAACGTGGACCCTGACAAATGGTGTGTATGAAACACGCCGCGCCGATGGTTCCCTAAGCGATGGGCGCGAGCCACTGGATGTGGACGCGTTATTGAGTCACTTGAAGGAAGATGACCGGCTGGATGTCCCCATTCCGCCTGAAACACGCCTGGGGCACATCCATCTGCACGTCCGCAATATTGATGAAGCGGTGGACTTCTACCACGGCGTGCTTGGCTTCGATCTGATGGGCGTGGCACGAGCGTTCCGCATGGGATTTGTCTCAGCAGGCGGATACCACCACCACATTGGGCTGAACACCTGGCAAGGCGAGGGAGCGCCCCCGCCGCCAGCCGATGCGCTGGGACTGCGTCACTTCACCGTGGAATTGCCCGATCAGAACGCGCTGGATGAAGTGGCAGCACGGGTGGAAAAGGCAGGCATCCCTGCCAATGAAACGGAGGATGGTCTTCTCGTGCATGATCCATCAAAGAACGGTGTGGTCCTGACGGTTGCGAAAAAATAAGCTTCAGTTTAATGGAGTGACACATCCGAAGCCTTACAGGCTTCGGATGTTTTCTGATTCATAGTGGATTGGCAACCAGCATCAGGGGAGAAAACGACAGTACACGGGAGCATGCATCGGCTGGGAAAGAAGCGCAGTCTGAGTCATCCAAAATAACAAATTTTCCAGGAGAACGTTATATCCAGCAACAGGGATATGTAAACCACTGTGTATTCATCTCGTGGAGAGGAGAACATATATGTTACCAATTAGTGATGACAATAGCGCTCGTAGAATCACTCCTGTGGTCACCTATGTGCTGATCGCCTTGAATGTGGTGGTCTTCTTTTTGGAGCTAGCCAACGGGGACGCGTTTATCGAACGCTGGGCGTTCGTACCTACTCGTTTCCTGGCGGACCCGGCTGGTGATTTTGTGACACTCTTCACCTCCATGTTCATGCATGCCGGATGGGTTCATTTACTATCAAACATGCTGTACTTGTGGATCTTCGGCGATAATGTGGAAGACCGCCTGGGGCATGGACTATACTTTGTCTTTTACATCCTGTGTGGCTTGGGCGCAACCTTTGCACAATTGCTTTTCAGCCTGGGTTCCAGTATTCCGAATCTTGGAGCCTCAGGAGCGATTGCCGGTGTGCTGGGAGCCTACCTTGTGATGTTCCCTCGCGGACGTGTCAACGTTTTGCTCGGGCGCATGGTCACACCCATGTCGGCGTTGATCGTGATCGGCTTCTGGTTCCTCCTGCAGATCTTTAGCCAGATCAGTGCCTTTACTGCATCCTCCCAGACAGAAGGCGGCGTGGCCTATATGGCGCATATTGGCGGATTCGTTGCAGGCGTTATCCTCACTTTTCTGCTTGGTCGAAATAAAGGGGCTTTACCTCCAACTACCTCTCGCGGATACTAATTCGCACCCGAATTAGACTCTTAGTTAATGAGTAAGGAGACTATTATGAAAAAATGTAGTGATATCATGACGGAAGACCTGGTCTACTGTGTGCCGGGAGACACAGTGTCTGAAGTGGCACAGTTGATGAAAACGGAAGACATTGGTCCAGTCTTAATTGTTGATAATGACGAGTCCAAAACACTGGTCGGCATCGTGACAGACCGTGACCTCGCTCTGAAGGTGGTCGCCGAAGGACGCGATCCACAGACAACTAGAGTCGAAGAGGTGATGTCGCGTAAACTCGTTACCTGCCGCGCCGAGGATGATGTTGAGAACGCCATGAAAGCGATGGCTCAATACCAACTGCGGCGTATTCCAGTTGTGGGGAATAATATGAAACTCCTGGGGATCATCTCCCAGGCAGATGTAGCCACCCGCGTGGATGCACCAGAAAAGACGGCTGAAGTATTGAAGGAAATTTCACAGGAAAATACGTAGCACTTCCATATCCATAAAGCGAGTTCAACATCCGAGATCCTTTATAAGGATCTCGGATGTTTTTATTTTATGTAAGCAAGATATACTATGGATATAAAGGACGCCCATGTACAAAAACCTCCATGTTTTTCTCTGCATTAGTTTCCTGCTTGGTGCCTGTGCCGTGTCAACTCCCGAACCCACTCTTCGGGTGTCTACCCCAAATCCGACCCCAACCTCGCTCCCATCACCTACCCCGGAGTGGGAGCGTGCCGGGTGGAATATTGTGTGGCAGGATGAATTCGAAGGACCGGAATTGAATCTAAAAAACTGGACCTTTGACATCGGCGGCGGTGGCTGGGGTAACCAGGAATGGGAAGCCTATACCAACCGGCCTGACAACGTGAGGGTTGAAGATGGGATGCTCATCATCGAAGCGCGCAAGGAAGAGGAATTGATCGGCGGGCGCGAATATTCCTCGGCACGGATCAAGACTCAGGGACTTCATGCGTGGCAATATGGGCGGATTGAGGCGCGTCTCAAACTTCCATACGGGCAGGGGATCTGGCCCGCGTTCTGGATGCTTGGTGACAATATATATAGGAAAGGCTGGCCAACCGCGGGTGAAATTGATATCATGGAATTTATCGGGAGAGAACCAGACCACATCTATGCCACAGTCCACGCTCCCGGCTATTCGGGAGGTGACGGAGTAGGGTCAAGCATCACCGTTTCTGCAGACTCGCTCAAAAATGATTTCCATGTGTATGCAATTGAGTGGCAGGAGAATGAAATCCGCTGGTACTTTGATGACCAACAATATTTCAAGCTCACAGCCGAGGATGTCCCCGAACAGTGGATCTTTGATCATCCATTCTTTATCATTCTGAATTTGGCGGTAGGCGGCAGATGGCCCGGCTATCCTGACGACACGACAGCCTTCCCGCAATTCCTGTATGTGGACTATGTGCGCGTTTATCAAAAACCTTAATAA
>DATKED010000227.1:0-15643 GCA_035512375.1 Anaerolineales bacterium | reverse complement strand
AATCAGGTGGTGAGAATTGCTGAAGCGCTTAAGCCTTCTGCCCGCGGCGAGATAGAAATCACGGATCTGAACAGGGTTTATTTACAAAAAGGTTATCTGAAAGCAAAAGTATTCGGCCGCGGTGTTGCCTGGCTGGATGCGGGCACACACGAGTCTTTACTTCAGGCAGCCTCGTTTATTCAGACCATTCAGGAAAGGCAGGGACTGATGATCTCGTGCCCTGAAGAGATCGCTTTTCAGATGGGCTATATCTCTAAAGAGCAATTGTGCGAGCTGGGAAAAGAGCTTTCCGGAAATACATATGGGGAGTATGTATTGGCGTTGGCGAATCAGGTATGAGATCGCACCTGAAATGGAATGGATCACTGGTTGTTCTATTGGTGATAATACAATAAAAGATACACATGCCTTTCTATGATAATTATTTTTCCAGAAGCGAATCCATTTCTCGGGCAGGCACGAAGATCATTGCACGTGAAGTACAGAATCGTATCCGGCTTTCACAGGAATTGAGCAGCCAATCAACGCTGAAAACTTTGGAGTTTGGTCCCGGGCGGGGTCATTTCGCCAGAGCTGTTTTGTCGCTGGGCTGGGAATATCGGGCAGTGGATGGAAGTGCCTCTGTTTCACGATTATTGAGAGAGGAAGGTATCGAAGTCATACAGGCATTTGTCCCGCCAATGCCGGAAGATGCGGGTGGTGGATATGATCTGGTCTTAATGGAGCATTTTATCGAGCACATGGATTCTCCCGCCTCAGCAAGAGACCTGGTCGATTCTGTCCACCGATCACTTTCTGAACGTGGTTTGATCCTGATTGTTTCACCGGATTATCTGGCTCACCGCTCCAATTTTTGGGATTGCGATTACACTCATTCCTTTGTGACAACCATACAGCGACTGCGTCAGTTGCTCCTGGATTGTAACTACGAGGTCCGCTACGCTGGGTATGAGACCCTTGGCATACAAAACGCGTTTGCAACCTGGCTGATCTCTGAATTGACCAACCTGATTTTCCTGACCCGCTTCCCTCAGCTTATGAGTTTGCACTTCACAGGCTCTACTGATCTGAGCAATAAATGGAAAAATGTTTTGTTGCGGAGTTGTGTGATCGTTGGGCAAAAACGCTCTTGATGATTACTAAAGGCGAAGCGTAGATGGCAGATCCAAGAGTATCAATTCTCATACCCTCTTATAACCAGGAGGCTGTAATCGAGCAGACAGTGATGTCTGCCCTGACGCAGAACTATGACAATCTGGAGGTGGTCGTTTCTGATGATGCCTCTGTGGATAGGACGCCTCAAATTCTAAAGGACCTTCAGGCAAAATATCCTCAACGTTTGAAGATTTTTCTCCATCAGAACAATCTGGGTGTGACGAAAAACCACACGCGCGGCTTGCTCGAATGCCGCGGTGACTTTATTGCCTTTCAGGATGGCGACGATTTATTTTTACCGGGGAAAATTAAAAAGCAAGTCGCATTTATGCTGGAACGTCCGGATTGCACCATCAGTTTTCATGATGTGGACGTGTTCGATTCTGAATCAGGCAAAACTCTTTATTTTTGGTCCCGTCGTTTTGGGCGGCGCGAAGGCGGGATTTATGAACTTGTACGTTATGGGAATTATCTTTCATCCGTCTCGGTCATGGTCCGCAGGATTCACCTGCCCGAATATGGTTACGATGACAGAATACGGATCGGCTCGGACTGGTTGTTATGGCTGGAAGTCCTTGCGCGAGGAAAAGGAAGGATTTATTACCTTGATGAAGTCCTTGCTAGATATCGCCGTCATCCAGGCAACCTCACAAATGTTTCCGGCTGGAAATATGAAGACCAACTGATTACGCTCTCGCTGGTTGAAACAAAATGGCCTCATTTACTGTTTCCTGCACGAATGCGCCGATCTGAAGTTCACTTTATGGCGGGGCTTAGTGCATTCTCTCAGAAAAGATTCAAGGATGCGGGCAGGTATTTTCTGGCATCGTCTGCCATGGGTTTCCCGTTTTTTCCCTGGGTGAGACTGATGTGGAGGGAATTGTTTTTCTGGCTTCGGCACAGGAATGTAAAGGACGATATTTTAGGCAGTGTGGTTGCCGTGAAATCAAACACGAAATAAAGGTTTAAGAAGACCTTCCATCCAGAAATAACCTATGACTTCGACACAAACCCGTAAAAGCGGCATATCCTCCCTGTGGAATCTCGTAAAGATTGTTTTGGCACTTGGTTTGATCGTATATGTTCTTTCAAAATCGGAACTGGCAAACCTCGTCTCGACACTTCAGAGCGCCTCTGTCTTTTGGCTGAGCGTGTCTGGAGTGCTTTACTTCTTGTTGACGTTGCTCAAAGCGCTACAGTATTCTGTGCTCATGCGGGGTAAACTGACATATCCACAGGTGTTGAATGTAACCATCTGGCAAAATGCGATTTCGAACTTCTTTTTAGCCGGTGCGGGGATTGCAGCCTATATCACCATGACGCGCCTCGAGCACGAGATGAAGGTCAGCCGATCGGTAACGATCTTCATCCTGACAAAGGTGGGGGATTTGATCGCGATTTGGCTGACGCTTCTTGTCGCGAGTAATCTGGTTTGGTCCGATATTGGCACCCTGCAAACCCCTGTGATCATCCTGCTCACAGGCATTGGCAGTGTGATCCTGTTCTTCTTTCTCACAATTTTGTTTCGTCAGAGATTCGTTGCTGTTTTAAACCGGATTCTGGAGTGGTTAAAAATATCGAGGATCAAATTCATTGAAAATGGGATGATCTATCTGCAAAGCTTGGCAAGCATGGAACAGAACAAGCTTCTGACCACATTTGGACTGCTCCTTGTATACTCATTAATTTATCTGGCTGTGACGATTGGCTGCACCTACACCAATCTCGCGATTTTTCACCTACGATTGGATGTTTTTGCTGTCATATTCGTCAGCGTCTTAATTCAGCTGGTATCCTACTTCCCCGTGTCTGTATTTGGCGGGCTTGGGATCACAGAAACAAGCGCCTTGTATTTCTGGAGTTTTTTCGATATTCCGCAGGATGTAATGGCTCCGGCATTGATCGGGATCCGGGTTGTTTTTTATCTGTTCAATTTGATTCCGTTGATATACTTGCCTGCATATTCTGTATTTATCAAGCCAAAAGAACCAACACAAAATGGACAATAAAAACTACGGTATCCTGATCTCTCTCGCGTTGGCTGGGATGTTCATCGGGATATGGTCTGAAATTTCATCACTTTGGAAAGTTGAACAGAACTGGGTAAGGCTGTTTTCTTCCATGGGGACGATTGCCATCAGCCTTTATCTCCTCCTCTTACTTTCGGGTTTGTATTTCCTATTAACAGGTTCATGGCGTGTCGAGACGCTTAACCGCCGGGCGCGCCAGATGAGGTTGGCGCCTCCCATCCGATGGCTGATTGTCGCGATTCTTCTTCTGGTCTTTACTTACATCTACCTTTTCTCGGTCTGGCAGGCGATTCTCTCGCAGCCCTGGACTCAATTCCTGTTCGCGTTGGGGTTTGCCCAGATCATTCTATTCATCGTCGCTCCGCAGCAAGAGCAACGGTTTGGCTGGAGTGAGCCTGCCCTGACTCTTGTACTCTTTCTTTACCCGCGCGTGGTCCATGAAACGCGTGCGCTTTTTGCAGATGCAACCGTCTACAGGGCTGTGACTGTAGTGGGATTTGCAATCGTCGTTTCGCTCATTTTTGCTTTATATTCAACCTATAGCGAAAGGCTGCGTTTCGCCCTGCTCGCATGGCGTGAAAGGCTCGGTCTTGTTCGGTTTGGCATCATCGTTCTGTTATGCCTGACACCCATCTTTCACCGGTACCTTGTCGACCCCGAAACATACATTCTCTACGACGACATTCGTTTCATGGTTTTATTGGTCGCAGTTTGGGTGGTTGCCTACCTTGGTTTAACGAGATCAACTCAACTTGTCTCGCGTGAAGCGCTGGGGTTGAGTCTGGGAGTGATGTTGTTCACATCCTTCCTGGCGCGTTCCTCGCTCTTCATAATTGATTATCCCTTTTCACTTTCGTGGTCCGAGGGCAATCGCTTCTATGATTACTCCCTGGTATTTGGACAGTCACTGTACGACTATCAGGGGCATATCTTAAATCCCTATAGTTCTCCCGGTCGCTATGGTTTGTGGGGTGTTTTATTCCTCTGGCAAGGGTTGCCGATCTGGGTCCATCGCTTGTGGAATCTGGTCCTGCTGACGCTGCCCGTATTGATATTCTCCACACTTATCACACGGAAGTTAACACCGCCTGTTTTACGGTTTGGGATGCTGATTTGGATCACCCTGTTCCTGACTGTGCTTGCGCCGCTTCATCCGCCCTTTGTCATTGCCTCCGCCATAGCGGTTTTATTCGCATTTGACGAATCCCCGATCAAGCGGGGAAGTTCGCTGGCGGCTGCCAGTTTCTATGCAGGGCTAAGCCGCTGGACATGGGCATTCGCCCCGGCAGCGATCGGTGTGTTAATAGACCTGATATTGTATTATCCAAAACGCACCGGACCTTTATGGCGTCGGCTTTTGCCTTCAGTCCTTCTCGCCAGCATCAGCCTGGCGGCAGGGTTGATTCCGAGTATTAGCCAGTATTTTTCGCTTGTGCAGGGTGAAGCGTTATCTTCAAGCCAACCTCTCCTTTGGTATCGTCTCCTTCCAAACGATACCCTGGGTCCGGGGGTGTTCTTTTTGGTGTTGAGATATACATTGCCATTATGGATCATTCTGGCATGGTGGTTGATTTCTCCTCGCTGGCAATTGGATTGGGTTCAGAAGATGGCCATTTCGGCCGCGCTGATCGGGTTCTTCGCCATTGGATTGGTCATCAGCACGAAGATCGGCGGCGGCGGCGACTTGCACAACCTGGACATGTTCCTGATCACGTTGCTGGTAGTCACTGTGTTAGGGTTGATGTCATTGGATAGGAATTCCATACAAATAAAATGGTCCGCCTGGACCGTTGCGTTGATCTGCTTTTTGATTTTTTGGGTGGTCTACCCGTTCATTCCACTCCATCCAGGTTCTGACTATCATCCCCGCCTGGAGCTTCCCAATGAAAACAGGGTTTCCGAGGCATATTCGGCTGTAAGGAGTGAAGTAGCAAAAATTGCCCGTTCGGGAGAAGTGCTGTTTATGGATCACAGGCAATTGCTTACTTTTCACTATATTCCGCCAGTTCCCTTTGTGCCTGAGTATGAGAAGAAATATATGATGGACCAGGCCATGGCAAACAACGCCGGTTATTTCGAGACATATTATCAGGACCTTGCAAAAAAACGATTTGCCCTGATCATAACGGAGCCGCTCAAGACCAAACGCAGAGAAGACCTGGGTGGTCCCTTCTCGGAGGAGAACGATGCGTGGGTGACGTGGGTGTCGAACCCGACCCTGTGTTTTTATGAACCGATCTATTTGTCGACGGATGTTAATATAGAATTGCTTGTCCCCAAACAGAATCCGTTTGGGTGCGAACAGTATTTGAAGTAATTTTCCTGGAGAAGTGATTTTGAACCTGCCCTACCTGATCCCACGCGTGATCCGTCATTTTTTGCCTGAAAAGCTGGTGCGGACCTTGCTTTTGCGCAACATTATTATTCAACCTGGCCTGGAAACGAACAATCCATTCGCGGCGATCCAGCGCTATGCTGATGTGCTTTCAAAACATGGTCTTTCCTTTCAGGGGCAGCGCGTCCTGGTCTTTGGCTATGGTGGAAGGTTCGACATAGGTTTTGGGATCTTGAAAGAAGGCGCGGCTCACGTCATCCTCTGCGACAAGTACGCGCCCTCGGATAAGACCCACAATTATCGAATGTTTTCAACGGAGGAAAAATACTTTGCTGTGGAGAACCAAGGACTCCGTCCACGCGCTGAGTGGATGACCCTATTGGAAGCAGATATTCGGGATGTTCAGGACTCGGGCACAATTGAACCTGTTGACATCGTGATCAGCAGTTCTGTCTATGAGCATCTGGATGAGGTGGAAGGTATCACCTGCGCACTGGCAGGGCTCACAAAGCCTGACGGCATACATATCCATTATGTGGACCTGCGCGATCATTTTTTCAAATATCCTTTTGAAATGCTGCGCTTTTCAGAAAGCACCTGGCGCAGATGGCTGAACCCTTCCAGTCATCACAACCGCTATCGTTTATGGGACTATCGCAGCGCCTTTGAAGCCTGTTTTGAACATGTGGAAATCGAAGTTTTATCCCGTGAAGAAGAAGCATTTCGTAAAGTGCTGCCTCGCCTCCGCCCGGAATTTGTCAGTGGCGATGTGAATGAAGATGCCGTTGGGGTCATTCAGGTGGTCGCTTCAAAACCTTTGAAGAGCTGAGGAAACATGTATCTTTTCAGTGAGCTTCAGATCATCCCCTTGCTCTTGTTATTTTTACTGTGGGGATTTGGCGGATGGTTGATGACCCTCCGCTGGTTTGATCTGGAACCTCACGAGCGCGGCTTCATCGGGTTTGGGCTTGGGCTGGTCGTTGCAAACTGGCTGGGGAATTTCCTTGCACGCACCCTTCCGATGCCGATTGCCTTTTGGTTCGCAGCGCTTTTGACTGTGGCGATCGGTCTTATTTCTGCTCTGCCGTTAAAGCGCGAAATATTCCTACAGCGCCCCAGAGTGCAATGGGCAAAGTGGTTCTTGTTTATTGCCGCAGTGCTTGTGTTTACCCTGATCGGTCGCGGATTGGGAATGCTGGACGACTTCCAGAATTTGCCGGCGGCTTCCCTCATGGCAACGGGCGATATTCCGCCTCATTTCCCTGGCAGCCCGGATACACGTTTTGGATATCACTATTTTCTCATCCTGCTCAGTGTTCAATTCATGCGCGTTGCTTCCGCCGCCCCATGGACCGCTCTTGATCTGGCGCGAGGGTTGACCCTGGCTTTTGCCATGGTCTTCGCAGGATTGCTGGCGTGGCGTCTCACCCGCAACAAAACCGTTGCATGGATTTCAGCCGCGTTCTTCGTTCTTGCGGGTGGTACGCGTTGGTTGCTGCTCCTCCTGCCTGGCACATTGTTGAACAAAATTTCTTCCGAGTTAACCCTCATTGGCTCAGGGCGAGCCACTGCTGACACCTTGTTCGAAGCACTTTCCCGACCCTGGGAAGTTGCCGGGAGCGGATCCATCCCCTTCCCATTTGCGTTTGTCAATGGCGTCAATGCACCCGCGCTCATGACCCATAACGGATACGGGCTCCTGCCGGGCGTCATCCTGCTCTTATTGCTGTTGCTGGCCGGCAAACAAAGAACATGGCTGGCAGGCATTCTTCTCAGCATTCTTATCGCCTCTCTAGCGCTTGCCAACGAGGTGGATTTTGCCATTTTGTATTTAGGCATCGTCCTGGTGGCAATCGTATGGGTGATCCTGAACAAAACCATCCGCCCACCGTATTCAGCCTGGTTCTGGATCATGGTCGTCATCCTGGCTGGCATTTTTACGATGATACAAGGCGGGATGGCAACCGAAATCCTGTATGAGCGTTTATCCCCCTCGGCATCACAGGCAGATTCATATTTTGAAGTCGGTTTTTTGATTGTGCCGCCTGCCGTAATCTCCTCTCATCTTGGCAGGTTATCCGTTTTCAATCCGATCCAACTGCTGGCGGCTTTATTGGAGATCGGTCCATTAATCCTTGCGCTTCCCCTGGTGTTGATCTGGGGATTTAAATCGCTGCGCGCGGAACAATGGTTTCAGGCTGCACTGATCGCTTCTGCAATCCCGAGTCTGCTTTCGATTTTTGTTGAATATTCCGGCAATGCGGGCATTACTGCCACCACCCGGTTGCTTTCGAATATGTTCTTTGTCTGCAAGGTTTTTGCGGTGCCCCTCTTTTGGCTATGGCTGCAAAACCAGTCTGAATGGAAATGGAACATAGCCTATGGACTGGGCGTAATGACCGTGCTTGGAGGGCTTTTGCTTTTTGCGATTGAATTGATCGTTATCCCTCGCCCGGTCTATACGGAATATCTTGTAGATATGGACGCCCGTTTTTACGAAGAATACTGGGACCGTCTCTCTCCACCCTCAGCCTGGGTTTTTGACCCTGTATCTTCGCGCGCCCTGACGCTTTTCGGCCGTCAGACAAACGCAGTTATCCATTGGGGAGTGGAGAAACCGGAATATACAGCCCTGCTCGAAAACCCTGATCCCCATCAACTAAACGTGGCAGGCTATAGTTACGTCTATGCTGATAAAGAGTATTGGAAACTATACGCGGTCCAGCTCGATCAGCCATGCGTGAATATTCTGAAAACAGTGGACGGCGCCAAGCTTTCACACGGTGTCTTTGTGCCCGATTTCAGACAATTGGCAGACATTTCTGAGTGTCAATGAAGATCATCCAGCCAGCGCGCCTCATGTTTTGGCGTTCCCTCTTTGCGCTGACTGGAGTGCTCCCTTTCCTTGCTGCTATTCAGATTGCTGGCCGCGCGGATGGATTAGGTGTTGATCTTTCTGCCAGCGCATCCTGGCAGGGATTGATCGCGATCCTCAGCCTGATGGGACTGGTCTCGCTTCTCTGCCTCGCCTCTACCTGGTCCCGTTACCGCGAACGAATCCTCTCCCTGGCGGAATTCCCAGAAGGTGCTTCAAGCCGGATGCGTTGGGTGGGTGTAATGTTTGTAAGCGTGGCATTGACCGGTTTTACCGTCCTGTTCATGATCCCCACGATCCAGAGCCTCTTCGGCGGGCTGGGCTGGATTCGCTTCCTGATATTCTGGGTGTTCAACCTGATCGGGGTGTGGGGAATTAAGTTTCTTCGCAGAGACACGCCCTGGTTGAGCGCGTTGATCGCAATTGTCCTTTGCCAGTCTACCATCCATCTTCTCATGGTCTACTGGCCGCGGGTCACCGCTTATCCCTTTGCCATGGGATGGTCAGAAACGAGCCGTTTTTATTACCCCTCCCTCTTCCTCTCTGAAAAAGTTTACGGTCAGGACTATCGCTGGCCGATCCTGCATCCCACGTTGCATTTACTGCTTGCGCCGCCCTACGTTTTCGACGCGCCGCTCTGGGTCCACCGGTTCTGGCAGGTGGCGATCCGATATATTCTGGTGGGAGCAGTTGTCCCTGCGTTGATGACGCGGCTTTCCATCCCGCGACGCGCGACGCGCTGGCTGGTCGGTCTATGGATGTTCCTCTTTTTGTTCATGGGACCTGTTTATTTTCATCTGACGGTCCCCGTCGTTCTTGTGCTGTTGGGATTCTCTCATCAGGATGACCGGCGCACCTGGGTTGTCGTGTTACTCGCATCCATCTGGTGCGGATGGAGTCGTTTGAACTGGTATCCCATGCCGGGGATGATCGCCGCGGTTCTGTATTTGATGGAAGTGCATTACGGAGGCAAAAACGTTTGGAGGTACCTTCTCAAGCCTGCACTATGGTTTGTCACCGGCACATTGACCGCATATGTGTCTCAACGAGTTTATATTGTGCTTTCAGGCATCCCCGATGGCGGAATCTTTTATACCAGCCTTTCATCCGACCTATTGTGGTACCGGCTTATGCCGAACGCCTCTTATTTTTTGGGGATATTGCCTGGGGCGTTGCTGGCATCATTACCGGTATGGATCGCAATGGTTGTCGTGATCCACTCACGAAAGAGCGATTGGCATCCTTTGCGGCTGGCCTTAATATTCGCTGCGTTGCTTGTTCTCTTCCTGGGCGGACTAGTCGTAAGTCTCAAGATTGGCGGCGGGGCAAACCTCCATAACATGGATGCATACTTCAGCCTCCTGTTGATCGTGTTTGCCTATCTAATCTTTGCGCGTTATCAACCTGAGGCTGAAGGAGCTGCGAAGCCTGTCCCATTGCACTGGCTCCTCATTCTTGCTTTGATCGTGATGCCTGCCTGGTCGTACCTGCAATTCAACATTGGATTTCGGACTGAGAACCCCGCCCGCACCCAGAATGTGCTGACAAATTTACAGGAGTATGTCGATCAGGTTAACGGGCAGGATGGCGAGATTCTTTTTATCACCCAGCGACACCTGATCTCGATGCATATGCTGGAGAATGTGACGCTTGTCCCTGAGTATGAGCGCGAAGACCTGATGGAAATCGCGATGGCAAATGACATCCAACATATTCAAACATTTCGGGAGGATATGGAAGACCACCGCTTTGCGCTGATCGTTGTGGATCCCTTGAACTACAATATTTTGTCAAGGCAGCGTAGCTTCGCTGAAGAGAACAACGTCTGGGTCACGCGGATCATGAAGCCCATCCTCTGCAATTATCGTGAAGAGGCTGTTTTCCCGGCGGACGAGATCGCGCTGTACGTACCTCAGGATGGGGAACGGCAGTGCCCGTGATTATTTTTCCAGAATAACGAGAAGACGGGTGGCAAACAAAGTGGGGAACAGATCCAGTAATTTTTCCAGTTTTCGTATCAAAGGCAAGGCAGATGTGGGATACAACTGTGGCTTGGAAAATCCTCCTGAAGCCGCATAGGCAATGGCAGAAAGCCGCTGCGTTTCGATCTTTTGCCAATCACTTAGATTGTGGCGGAAGCGTTTTGCAACGAAAACCCGGCTTGCGTTCCCCTGAGCGGCATAATAATCAATTTTTTCCGGTGACCAACTTTCAGGTGCCTCCCACTCGATTTTTTCTCTAATTGCAATTGGCTCATCATGGAGCACCCCGTAGACCAGCAATCCCAGAGCGCTGATGCAAGGTTCCAGCATGATCACCCGTCCGCCTTTGCGCAGGACGCGGGAAAATTCCGTTAGTGCTGTGCCCGGGTATTTCAGATGATGGAAGACATCCGTCAGGATGAGGTCCGAGACCGACTCATCTGCAAACGATAACTGATACGCGTTTTCGACCTGGTCAATCCACGGGTTGGGAAATAAGTCTGTGCGTATACAATTCGGGATGAATTCATGGATGTTTCCCAGCCCTGAGCCCAATTCGGCTATCTTGCTTTCAGTCAAATTGCTCAAGTTCAGCGCAATGACGCGATAAAAATCCCCGTACAAAGTTCGGAGCAAAGGCTTGCGGTTCCAATACTCGTGATTTTTTTCGATCGAGTCTTGATGGAGAAGGATACCCATTAATTCCCCGCTTGCTTGATAAAGTGACCGATCTCATACACATTTCCAAATAAGGCAGGCGTGCTTTTCATTGGCACAATGCGAACTTCTTTGAAATGCTTTGCTGCAGCAGAAGCGACCTCCTTCTCGGTGGAAAAATGATATTTACGGATGTTGTAGCCGAGCAGGGCGAACATGGCGACCATAAACGGTCGCTCCACTGGCACGCCGTAGACGACTTGTCCGCCCGGTTTGAGGACGCGCTTGATCTCCAGCAGGGCACGGTCGAGTTCCTCCGGTTTTAGATGCTCCAGGATGCTGATCAGAAGGACCGTATCGAACTGGTTGTCTGGGTAGGGCATATCCAGCACATTTCCGTTCCGCAGGTCCGGGTGGATGCCCAGTGGTGCAAATACCTGTGCAACTTCATTCACATCACAGGAGAGATCAAGTCCATATATTTTGTTATACACTCCGCCAAGGTTGAGAAATGTAAGCCCGCTGCCAAAACCGACTTCAAGGATGGAATCGCCACCCATGCATTCTGCCAGGCACAATTCCACACGACGCCGGTACATCCGACCAAAAACAGGCAGATAGTAAAAAATAACCGAATATTCGCGGCGTACGCCGCGGTATTCCTTGTAGGGAAGTAATTTCAAAGAGGAAATCATTTAATTCTTTGCTCCGATTATACAAACTTGATGCGCCGCGCCGCGAACACGACCATGCGCAATAATAATAAGCCGTGTTTCCAGCGCGAGATGTTGGTCGAGCCGTAGGTCCGCTCGCGGTAACGGATCGGCAGGTCGATGATCTTGCGGTTGAGTTTGGCTGCACCGAAGAGCAGGTCATAATCGCCGAACGGGTCGAAATCACCAAAATAGGAACGGTTGGCAGCGATCTGCTCATAATCGCTTTTCCAGAGGACTTTTGTGCCGCACAGCGTATCCTTGATCGGCTGCCCCAGCAGCCAGGAGAACGCCATGCTGAAGAATTTGTTGCCCAGAAAATTAAGCGTGCGCATCGCTTGTTTTTCCATTGGATACACCAGTCGCACACCATTGATGAACTCACCTTTCCCGGAGACCAATGCCTCTACGAAACGCGGCAGGTCTTCCGGGGGAACGGTCATATCGGCATCCAGGATCACCAGCACATCGCCTTTGGCTCTGGAGAAGCCCAGCCGCACCGCGTCCGCTTTGCCGATACCCGTTTGCTGCAGGAGCAGGCTCGGGGTGGCAGGATGTGAAGCAATCTCACGTTCAAGTGCTTGGTACGTGTCATCTTTGGAATGCCCTTCGACGAAGATGAATTCGGTCTCTCTTCCCATTTGCGGGGTCCGCTCGAAAACAGCCTTGATGTTACCCGATTCGTTGCGCGCCGGAACGATGACGGAAACGATGGGCTCCTGCGCGCGCGCGGGCGCGGGACGCGCGATCATGAAGTTCGAGAGTGCCATTTCGGTAAACGGCCACAGGCGGACAAGGAAACGATTCGCAAATCCGCCGAGCGGCAGGGGCCAGAGAATTTCCTGTGTGACACGGATCGCTTCAAGGTTAGCCAGCCGCAACAGCGTATTGACATCGTCACGGGTCAGCCAGTTCTGAAACAGCGTGGAACCCGCGAGGTTTAGTCTTCGTGCAATGCTGAGCGGAACCTGCCATAACCTGCTATAAAAATTTACGATGATACGGGTATGAGTTGTGCAGAGCGGGTTGATTTGCTCGAGGACGCGTTGGACATCCCAGAGATCATTCACCAGGTCAGACAAAATGATGACATCGAATTTCTCGTTGAGTTCAGAGAGATCATGCGCATCCGCCTCGATAAATTCAAGTTCCGGATGATGCTCCTTGGCGCGGCAGATCATCTCCTCAGAGAAGTCAACTCCCACGCCGTGCGCCGGCTTCAGGGAGGCGAGCAGATGTCCCTCTGCACAGCCCAACTCGAGGATATTTTGACTCGGGCTGACGTGAAAGCGGTAAATTTCCTGCAGGCGGCGATGATACCAACGGCCTAGTCCCTCCCAGGAATCACGCTTGCGCGCAATCGCATTCCAGTGATCCATGCGGGCTTGCTGGTAGATTTTCGCGGTCGAGTCGAAAAACGAAGCAGGCTTCATAGGTGCTTGATTTTACGTGGAGAAGGAAGGATTGAGAAGTGACTTCTTTTTTTGCGTGTGCTATACTGCCATGAAAGGACGTGGAACACGGCGATTTTTTAAGTTGCGGTCCTGCCATTCCCACGAACTTCACTACCATACTTCATAAGTACAAGGATATTTGTATGGCGAAGCCCAATATCGACGAATCGATAATCAAAAACGCATGGCATACCTATCTTACCACCGGCAACATGCCCCCGAGTTTGCATGCACCCTGGTTTGAACACAAGTCACTGCGTCCCATTATCAAACGACTACCGAAGAGTCCACGTTGTAGAATATGTTATTTGCCGTTCGAAGGAATAGGTGGATATTTTACAAAAACATTGCTTGGCGTTGAAGCCTCCACTTTGAATCCGCACCTGTGCAATCTCTGTGAACGATTCGCAACGCAATATCACGGAGGGGTGGAGATCGAAATTTCCATTATGTTTGTGGATGTACGTGGCTCCACTACGATGGCAGAGAAGTTATCGCCGGAGGCATTCAGTAAAAAGATCAACAGGTTTTATCGAGCGGCGACGGAAGTTTTCTATAAAAATAACGGTCTCGTGGAAAAGCTGCTTGGTGATGAAGTAGCTGGATTCTTTGTCCCTGGCTTTGCGGGTCCCAAATATGCCCGTACCGCAATCCACGCCGGAATGGAAACTTTGAAAGCCATGGGATATGGCGGTGCATCCGGTCCATGGATTCCTGTGGGTGTGGGCATCCATACCGGTATTGCCAATGTCGGTTCGGTGAGTGCCGATGGAGGGGTGTCGAACATTTCCATTCTGGGAGATGCTGTCAACACCGCGGCGCGTCTTACAGCTCTTGCCGCGCCGGGCGAATTATTGATCAGTGAAGAAACAAGGAATGCAGCCGGGCTGGAGATCGAGAATATGGAATCCCGCTGCTTAAGCCTCAAGGGCAAGAGCAAGACGGTGGATGCATGGGCATTAAGGATTTAAGATGAATGGGCAGACACGTTCCTCCATCAAGCCCGGCATGACTGTGCTGATCGTTTTGAAGCAGGATCAGCGCACTGGCAAATTGACCAGGGGTGTTGTCAAAGATATACTCACGAAGTCAACGACTCATCCTCACGGGATCAAGGTCCGTCTTGAAAACGGAGCAGTCGGCCGCGTAAAAGAAATTATTCCATAGGCTAACAGTGCAATTATTTTCAGGAGCAGCCATGTCTAACTCAACTCTGCCATCCATCCGCTATGTTGTCTTTCATAAACCCGGCCCAAAGTGGCAATATGGCATGGATTTTCGGGAACAGGACGGTGTGAGAGAGCACGTTCAACACTACTTGAGTCTTCACGAACAGGGGAAACTCGAACTCGGTGGTCCTTTCCTTTTACAGGATGCAGGAGGCATGATGGTTGCCACCAGAGATGTTTCACAGGAGGAACTGGAGGCGTATGCGGCGGCAGACCCTGCCATACTTTCAGGCTTGCTTCTTTATGAAGTCCGCCCATGGTTGACCGTGATGGAACATCACGATGGAGCATCAATGAAATGAGGTCCTCATGATCCGAAAACTGGCACATCTCAACTTTGCCACCAATGACCTGGAAAAGATCATTGACTTCAACGTGAATAAACTTGGCATGCAGGTCAAATTCACGTTGAACAACAAGGAAGGCAAGCCGTTTGGATATTACTTTGCCTGCGGTGACACGACCTTCCTCGAGTTCTTCGACCAGGCAATGGCGGCGGAAATGTGGGGTGGGAAGGTGGATGAGTTAAACATTGGCACGCGTTATAAACACTTTTGCCTGGAGGTGACAGGTTTGGACGTATTCTGCAAGACGCTGAAAAGCAGAGGCGTGGAAGTCTCCGAGATTTCGCTCGGCATGGACAATTCGCGTCAGGCGTGGATCGCAGACCCGGATGGCAATGCCATCGAGTTGATGGAATACGGTCATTCCAGCCTGCAGCTGACCGGCTAAAGAATATCCATGTACGAGCCGAATCCTCAATCCGAGTTCCGCGTCAAATTCGACTTCCGTGTGGACTTTACAAACGGCGGCTATGTCGAAGGACGCGACTTCCTGCTTGACCTGGAAGGCGATACTCTCTCAGAGGATGAACTCAAAGTGATGATCGTCGAGTCCATGAACCTGGCAAAGGCAGGAGAAGTGAACATCTTCAAAAAGGAAGTTGTCAGACGCGGGGAACATCACGACGCCTAGCAACAGTCTTGATGGACGTATGGCTCAGATCAATCGAGCGATATAAGTAAACGTATTTCAACTTTCCTAACGGACGATCACGGCATCGATCGATCCACTAGTGGTGCGTTTGAAAAGTAAATCAACATAGTCGTGACAGATTAACAACTATATACTTCTCATACAACTTCTTTTGTGGAGTGATGTATGAGACGACGGAAACCAAAGACCATCCGAATGAGCCAATCCGATAAGCGTG
>DATKED010000226.1:0-9283 GCA_035512375.1 Anaerolineales bacterium | reverse complement strand
CGCATCCGATAACAGACCGACAGAGTCCGTTAGGAGGTATGCGCCCGTTTTGAGAGAAATGGTTGCAAGCGCGGCTGCGATGGAAAGCCAGGCAAAGCGCGTGAGCGAAGCGCGGTTTTTCACCAGGTCATTGTGTTCGGCGTGCTCATGTGACATGACAACATGATACTTGTATGCAGGCAGGATGGGAATAGTCCAAAATGAAAACTAGACGGTCAAGCTGGAATAAAAACTTCGAGCCTCACGAGTCTCGAAGTTCTAAAGTTCAAAATCATTTCACTTTGCTGAGAGTCGCAGGCGTGCGGTTTCTCTGTGTCCAACTGCCTCCGCATGTTGCATTGCCGCGCCGAGACCGAACTTTGGCATATTGCCATAAAATACCTCGAACTTGTTTGGTTCGACCAGATAGGTCTCATGCCAGATTCCTACAACCCCGTCCGTGCCAACAGCCTGGTTGAATTTCTTCCAGGCTTCGAGGTGCGGCTCGGACGGGGCGCGAGCAAATTTTTCCAGTTCTTCGAAGGAACGCCAGTATTGAATCGTAACAGGACCAGTAAAGTTCCAATAGAATTCTGCATGCAGGAATCCTTTTTCGGGATGCGTAAATAAGGTTGTTAACATCGGTCCCATGGCGCTGGCAACCGGGATCCATTTATCGAATCGCCACCACTTATTGACTCGCATACCGATGAGAAAGACCACAAAGGGTTGGTCGGTTTTTGCAGTATAACGACCCTTGAATATCTTAGCCATGCTGTAACGCCATATGACTTTTGTACCAATTAACTGTTTCTCGGATTGCCTCATGTATTGGCGTCGCCTTTATTCCAAAAGCCTTCTCAAATTTGCTTGAGTCAACAATAAAAGGTTTATCGAACTCATACATCATCTCAATAGACTCTTTTGCTTCGGGGATAAAGAGTCCTCCGATCGCCATCATCAACTTGCCCATACTGCTTGTTCTTGGCTCAACAGCTGCCTCTTCGGCAAACATGCGGACCAGCTCAGCCTGCGTGATCTTTGGCTTATCATTTGGCACATGCCATGCCTCACCATCTGCTGCCTCGCGCTCGCCCAGGATAACAAGCGCTCTACCAAAATCTTTCAGATAGGTATGTGAATGAGGTAAATCTGTGTGCCCGATCAGTTGAGCGGGCTTCCCACGCAATAATGGATAAAGCGCGCGTGCTCCCATGGTAGAGTCAATGCCCCAGGGTCCAAAAAAGTTGCCTCCACGGGCCGATGTAACCCGCACGCGTCCATCCTGATGTGCCTTGAATGCCGCTGTGGATATCTCTGCACGAACTCGTCCTTTGCGCGTGTGGGCGTTATACGGCGTATCCTCAGTCATTGGCTTACCATTCGTCTCGCCATACATATACAGGTTTTCAACGAGAACCAGCTTTACGTTGTTCCCCGTCAACCCATCGATGATGGATTTCTGTATAAGCGGGAATTTCTCGGGCCATTGGTTGTAGTTCGGCCGGGACGCTTGATAGACAACCTGTGCATCCCGCGTCACTTCCTTGACCCTGGCCTGATCATAAAGATCGGAAGCGACCACCTCCACTCCCGCGGGAACCTCTTCCATTTTTCCTGAACGATTCACCATACGGACGGATTCTCCGCGTTTGATCAGTTCTTCCATGACGGCGCGTCCGATCGCGCCTGTGCCGAGTACAACATGTTTGATTGACATCTCAATTTTCCTTGACAAATTGTTGATAAATTGACTGAAGTTCGTAACGATACAAGGCATCGCCCTTCATGCCAAAGGGCGGCAGGTTGCCACCGATCTCGAGTGAAACAATACCGTGTACACGTGCCCAGATGAGCATAGCAACGGAGAGAGACAGGATATCTGCGTTGGCTCCGTACGTTTTCCACATCTCAAAGCTGACCTTGTATTCAGATTTGACTTTTGGAAAGGCGCCGACATTTAGTTTTCCTGCCACACGCAATCCCTCCACCACGCTGACAAGAGGGCTCAGTGAGCGTGCTGATGCCGGGAATGTTTTTTCAATCGGACCAACGTAGCCTGGGATGGGCGTGCCAAAAATGAGCTGGTAGCGCTGTGGATATGTGTGTGCCCAGTTGCGATATGCGAGACCGATCGCGCTCAATCGACCGGGAAGATCTTCCTCTGGAACCGAGTCCCGCGCTTCGAGTTGCCAGTCGCCAAAGGACGTAAATGCATCAATGATAAGGGCGGTCACCAGTGCATCCCGATCAGGGAAGTAATTGTAGATGGCAGGTGCTGTGATCTTCAACGCGCGGGCAATGGCTCGCAGAGAAAGGGCGGGAGCACCAAATTCAGTGACTTGCTTCCAGGCCGTTTTCTTGATGGCTTCCTGCAAATGTGGGATCTGTTTCTCCTTGATAGGTCTGACCATGTTATTCTCCAAAACTAAACGCTGTAAATATACAGTGTTTAGTTAATCTTGTCAAGACTGGAAGACTGTTTGAAAGAATAAGAAAAACAGGTGATTGTATCTGATTTTGGAAATGTTATACTTTTCCAAGCCAATGGAGGCAGTCATGCATAAAACAACCCGCTCGTTTGTCACACTTATCACTCTGCTTATATTGCTTTCCACGCTGACTGGCACGACATTTGCCGCACCGCCAGCTACAAAGGCAAAATGGACAGTGATGGTTTATATCTCGGGGGATAACAATCTTGAAGATTACGTTGTAAGTGACATTGAAACGGAACTCGCGCTAACAGGTTCAAGCGCAAATGTGCAGGTTATTGCGCTCGCCGATAGAGGACCGGGCTACGACACCAGTTATGGGGACTGGCAAACCACAAAACTCTTCCGTGTTACAAAAGGAATGACGGCTTCAGCTGCAAATGCTGTTGCTGATTGGGGTGAGCGTAATATGGGGGATAAGCAGACGTTGATCGATTTCGTTACGTGGACAAAAGCAAATTATCCCGCCGACCGTTATGCCTTGTATTTCTGGGGTCACGGCTGGAACTGGCACCCTGGTTATGTGATGCAGGATGATACAAATAACGATACACTCGATATGGAGGAAATGAAAGCCGCGCTGCCGTCCATTGGATTCATTGACATGGTTGGGTTTGATGGCTGTAACATGGCTTCCATAGAAGTGCAATTGCTCTGGCGTGGGTATGCCACCGCCCTTGCTCATTCGCAGGAATGGGTTGGAGGCGAGGGCGTTCAATATGACCTTGTGCTCGCGCAATTGGCCGCCAACCCGAACATGACCGCTGATCAGGTCGCGATTGCGACAAGTCAGAGCGCAACAAAAGATAAAACATGGTCCGCTGTGGCGGTGGATAGCCGTTTCGACACGTTGCTGACCGCGGTCAACAACTGGTCTGTGGCGTTGAACAACGGACTTGCCGCGAACCGCAAGAAATACGACCGTGCTTTTGGCGCAACGCGCTCCTTCTGGCAGGCACCCATGGACAAGGATTTGTACGATATGGCGTATGAGATGAAACGTCTGGTTGGTGACCAAAACATTAAGAACAGGAGCCAGGCGGTGATGAACGCGGTCAATGCGGTGGTTTTGCACGAGCGACACGTCAATGCCTACAAGGACGTGCATGGTATTACGATCTATCACATCTCCAAAGGCACACAGAAAGATTCAGATTACACATACTACCGGACGCTTGATTTTGCATTGCAGACAGGTTGGGATGAGTTTTTGGACGCATACGCAAGGTAGGTAGATAGGTAAAGATGTAGACAGGTATACAAGTTAAACTCCGAGTTTTTAGCTCGGAGTTTTATGTTTGCAAGCTAAAGCAGTGCAGCATTATTCCGGTTATGTGACTTTGATAATTTCCCGACATTGGGGATAATTTGCGCATCCCCAGAATTTTCCACCCGCGTTACTTCCCTGCCTTGCTTTTCTCAAAATCATTGGAATTCCGTGGGTTGGACATAATGGTGGATTGTTTTCTGCGTCAGAAATCCGTTTTTCATTTTCTTGTGATGCAACGCGTATTTCTCGCTTTTGGAATGCATTCTTGAATAAAAACCCTAATTCGTGAGTGTCGTAGGAAGCCCTAACAGGCACCCGAACGAGTGGTAAATTTGCTCCTGCTAAAATGGTCTCAACAAAAGTGTCTCGTTGTCCGCGCTCGGCTTGACGATGGCTTGCATCATCAAGCTCAATCGCGAAAACGGGTTGGAAAGTATTAGGGTCGCAAAGCAGAAAATCGACATGCTTTCTATCAATACGATTGTAATAGCTTTGAAAATTACTTTGGTCCGTGATAAGCAAAAATTCCTTCAACCCCATCTTTGGGAAAATCAGCAGGTGTTCTCCGACCATTTGTTTTATGATGCGATAGAAATTTGCTTCGGCAGGCGAAAGCAATTTTGCTGACAACCGATATGGCAATGTAACTGCCTGTGGTTTGGAAGTTGATTTAGGGATGGGCGCTGATGGGGAAACAGGTTGTGAACCTGTTCTTCTCGATCGAACTCCAAATAATGCAGCGAGACAACCAGGTTTTTCAGAAGACATAAAGACCCTTCCTTTGCGTAAGAGCAATTATAAGTCCAGGCAATAGCATGATTGCCTGTTTCCGTGAAACTATTACGAAATTACTCCCAACTTCTTCCCCACCTTCGCGAATGCCTCTAGCCCTTTCCCTAGATCATCATTATCATGCGCGGCGGAGATCATCACACGGATTCTTGCTTTGCCCTTTGCCACCGTCGGGAATCCGATGGACATGGCGAAGACACCTTCTTCGAATAGCTCTCTGCTAAACTGTTGAGCGAGAGGTGCTTCACCCAGCATGACAGGCGTGATGGGTGTTTCGCTGACTCCAGTGTCAAACCCGAGTTTCCTCATTTCAGCTTTGAAGTATTTTGCATTTGCCCAGAGCTTGTCTACTAATTCAGTGGATTCTTCGAGTAAATCTACCGCTGCGAGACAGGCCGCGGCGTCGGGTGCGGTGACCGCAGAGGAGAACAGGAACGGTCGTCCGCGCTGGCGTAACCATTCGATGATGATCTTATCGCCCGCGACGATTCCACCCACGACTCCAAATGCTTTAGACATCGTGCCGACTTCGATGTCCACTTTGCCATGCAAGCCAAAGTGATCCACGATGCCGCGCCCGCCTTTACCGAGCACGCCCTCTCCATGCGCGTCATCCACCATGAAGAGGATGTCATATTTCTTCGCGACCTCATACAGATCGGGGAGGGGGGCGATGTCGCCATCCATGCTGAAGACGCCGTCCGTGATGATCAACGCGCGGCGGAAGTTGGATGCGTGTTCCTTGATCGCGTCCTCCAACGCGCCCGGGTCGTTGTGTTCATAGGGCACGATCTTCGCGCCCGAAAGTCGAGATCCATCAATAATAGATGCATGGTTAAGTCGGTCTGAAAAGATCACATCCTCTTTGCCCACGAGCGCAGCGATCGTTCCAAGATTGGCGGTAAAGCCAGATTGAAAGGTGATGACATCTTCGGCGCCCTTGAACTTTGCAAGCCGCTGTTCGAGTTGAACATGCAAATCCATCGTGCCCGCGATGGAGCGCACCGCGGCGGGACCCACTCCATATTTCTTCGTCGCTTCCTTTGCAGCCTCCACGACCTTGGGATGATTTGCCAAGCCGAGATAATTGTTCGAACAGAAGTTGAGCACATTCTTTCCATCCACCGTCAGCCAGGCGCCCTGCGCCGAGCCAATCGTACGGATGCGGTTGTACAAGCCCTGTTCTTTCAAGCCGTTAATTTCCTGCGTGAGCCAATCGAGTTTGGACATGGGAACTCCGTAAGTAGAGATTAGAGAATTAGAAATTGGGGATTAGTAATTGGAAGTTTATCCTGCGTAATGATTATAGCAATTAACAAAAAAGCGACTGTCATAACTTGCCAGTGACAATCGCTCTATTTTTCCTCGTTCGATATTTCTGCCAGCAATCCCAACTCTGTCAATGCATCCATCACTTTTTGGATGGCTCCGCCTTTGACGATCACTGTTGTTGGACTTAATACTTCGCCCAGAAACCTTGCTGCCTTCGATTTGCGCATCTCTTCCAGGACCTCAGGCTTGCTCACCTTTAAAATGACCTGGGTCTGCACCCGCGCTTCCGTGCCGTTAACCTCCCAGCGTTTGAGGGCTTTTGTCAAAGTGGGAGGAATCCCTGCATCCGAATATTTTGCGAGCAAGGTAAGCAGGTGTTCGACTCTCAGCCCCTGTTCCTTCGCTCTGGTCAGTGAGTTCGTTGAAACCCGATAACGATAAATATCATCCTTTGGATCACCCCATTCGCAAAACCTCGCAACCTGATAACGCACCACGCGCGGTGCCAGCCGTGGAATGGAGATCAAGCCTTGCGATGAGATCTTTAATTTCTTATCCTCCCTGCTTGTAATCGGAGATTCAGAATTTATGATTCGGAAGGATGCCGGCTCGCCTGCAGCTTCTGCGATACATAAATCAACCTGCCCGAGCCAGTACAAAATCTTCGTGATGAAATATCTAATCAGCGCGCCATCCACCTGGTCCCAGGACGCGAATCCGCGCAGATACTGCCCATCCGATTCACGCCTGATAAACCACGAGTCGTAATCAGCGGCGGGGCGCTGGAAGTCGGCATACTTTTGTTTTACGTCGCGGATCAAGGCATTGATGCTCCACCACTTGCCTTCTGGGATGACATCCAATAAATTCAACAAGAATTCACGCGTTTCCTGAGGCTGGTTTTTCCACTCGCCCTCAGAGATGATGCCTGGCATCAAGCGCAGTTCATTGAACGTATCACTTTCGATCCAGGCGTTTTGCAGGAAAGCCAAAGCATTGGCACGCGGGGATTCAAGAAAGGCTTTGACTGGTTCTGGCTGTGGAGCAGCTCCTCTCATTAGATCTGCTGATTGAAGCAAGGCTTGCAGGATTTTTGTCGGTATTTTTGTTTCAGGAGGTTTGATGCCCAGGCGGAATGCTGCCAATAAAGTGGTCGTATCATCCAGAATGGAATCGCTGGCAGGGATTTCCTGTCCTTTTTCTCCAGGAGAGGCTGCGCGACCCAATGGTTCTGCATTCTCGCTTTCATTCTCATCTTCGTGTTCTTCGCGCGGTTCTTGGCTCAACAGGGAAAGCAAATCATCAGGGATGTAAGCAAACTCCTGTGGTCCCTTTTTTGTATCAAAAAAGGCACGCGCCAGAAGCCCGCGATAATATAGGATTTCTGTTGTCGATGCAGGTTGGAGATACAGTTTCTCCCGATCACGTTTGCCTGCGCCTGCCTCGCGGATGTCGCCGTATTTGCGTGTGAGTGTGGGCCAGGGAATCCGTCCGCCCGAGTTGACGAGGGCGGTGATGGCAGAATCTGCTTCGGGGGAGAGAGAGTCAATTAACTCGGCAAACAGGCTGGGTTCGAGAAGAGAAACGGAAAGTTCCTCCCGCGCCGCGTCTGCGTCTGTGGACTTGAGTTCAAGTCCCCACAGTTCCGCAATAATGCGCAGATGTCCGATATCTTGTTTGAGGAGGGAGTCGAAGAGGTCGGGCATAAACATGTAGGGACACAAAATGTTGTGTCCCCATTATTTTACCCTCTCACAACTTTCAGTGCATTTGGCAAAACTTCAAAAGCAACTTTGCGTATGTCGGTGCCGAAACCGGCATAAATTTCACCATCTGCATGGATGTACATTGGGCGGTTCGCGCTGATGCTCATCGTTTTGCATGAGCCCATTGTCACCTGTTTGAAGCGACCATGCGTCCCGTTCATCACTTCGGGGATCAGTCGAAACATCATTGGGCGGCTGACGCTTTTGATCATTGCATAATGCAAAATGCCATCATCAATTTTGGCTTCAGGCGCCATCATAAATCCGCCGCCTTCACGGGGTCCATTACACATGGTGAGCAGGAGATTGCTTTGCTCCCATTTTTGATCATCCGTTTCAATTTGCATCGTGATGGCATTATGGTTCAGGAAGATGGTTTGAATGACTGCGGTAAGGTACATCAGAAAACCGCGCAGCACCGGTAGCTTGTGTGAGCGAATGGTAACCACCGTGTCAAAACCTATGCCGAGCGTGTTATCGAAGTATTCCATTTTCCCATGTTCATCTCTCATCAGACCAAGATCAACTCTCGATGATTCGTGATTAAGTGCGTGTACAAGAGCATGGTCTGATTTTTGGGGTATGTTGGTTGCATATGCAAAATCGTTGCCGGAACCGACAGGCACAACGCCAAGGATAGGTCGTTTCTCTTCGGGGATCTCCATCAGTCCATTGACGACTTCATGGACCGTTCCATCGCCTCCCATGGCAATAACCATATCATAGCCCTGCTCGCCTGCCTGTTTTGCAAGATCAATTGCATGACCTGGATACACTGTGCCGCTCCAGTCCACGCCTCCATGTTGCTCCGTGATCGAGCGCAGGTCACGTGCGACGCGCCATGCATTTCCCATGTCTGCCATGGGATTCAGGATGATTTTGACTTTGCGGTGCATGATGAGTCTCCGGTTATGAAATGACAGCCACGCTTGCGAAGCACGCTGCAAAAGGTAAACGTGACGATCACTGTCTGGTTTGCTGATTACAACCCCGACAAAATCAATCAGATGCTCTATTCCCGTCCGACCCGGTGCACCGCAAGCGGGCCGGTAATTCCATGTGAAATTTTGAATGTCCCACGTTGATATTTCTTCGCGTGGTAAAGCGCTGTGTCGGCTGCACGCAGGAGGTCTGGTCCGCTGCGCGCGTGGACCGGGTATAACGCAATGCCCCCGGAGATGCCCAGTTTGAGTCTCTTGCCATCTGGCAATCTGTATCTGATTTTTTTCATCCCTTCGATGATTTTTTCAGTAACAACCTGTGCGGATGACAACTCTGTTTGACTCAAAATCAGGGTTAACTCATCACCGCCATAACGCGCAAGAAAGTCTGTAGTGCGGACCCCGCGTGCCATTTGACCGAACACCAACCGCAAGACATCATCACCTGTGGCGTGACCGTATGTGTCATTGACTGCCTTGAATCCATCCAGATCCATCATAATGACCGCAAAGGAATAGTTGTTTCGGCGTGCAGAAACAACTTCCTCATCGAGACGTTCATCCAACGCGCGGCGGTTGGGCAGGCCTGTTAAGGTATCGCTATAAGCCTGCCTGCTGATCATTTGATGCAGGCTGGCATTCGAGATCGCTACCGCCGCCTGATCTGAAAGCAGGCTGAGTAATCGCAACTCTGAAGATGAAAAGCCGCCGGCGATGGAGCGTGAAAGATTCATCACACCCACAACCGTATCACCAACCCGTAAAGGG
>DATKED010000225.1:0-6616 GCA_035512375.1 Anaerolineales bacterium | reverse complement strand
GTGGTGTACATGGCGTTGAGAATCAACTGCAAGTGTTCGACGACCCACAGGATATTCCAGCGCTCCAAACATCATCCACATACGAACAATCAACCCTTTCCCAGCAGACACAGCGCAACTGGTCGCCTGCCACGCGGTTGTTGAGCAGTGTGGGAGGCAGTCTGCTGACACTCTACGGTCTGACGCGTAGAGGTGTAGCCAAACCTGTCTTAAGCACGGCTGGTTTGGTTCTGACGGCGCGCGGGATGACCAATCTGGATACGCGCAGTCTTCTAGGTCTCAGTTCAGGCGAGAATGGGATCAGAGTGAATAAAGCGATCAATATTTTTGCGCCCATCGATGAGGTCTATCACTTCTGGCGCAACTTTGAGAACTTCCCGTTGTTCATGAACCATGTAAAGGAAGTCTCTGTCCAGAACGATGTGTCTAACTGGAAGATCGCGGGACCGGTTGGTTCAACGGTCGAATTCAAATCACGCATCACACAGGATATCCCCAACGACACGATCGCCTGGGAAACACTGCCGGATTCGCAGGTTCGCAGCGCTGGCTTTGTCCGCTTCGATGAGAATCGGGACGGAAGTACGCGTGTCACTGTTCAAATGAACTATATCCCACCAGCCGGCGTGGCAGGTCATGCCGTCGCGCAGCTCTTTGGTGTTGACCCACGCCAGGCAATGCACGACGATTTGACCCGGCTCAAAACACTGCTTGAAGAAGGAAAAACTTCCACGGACGAAAACAAAGTGGAATACACAGGAAGAACGAACACATACTAAAAAGAAGAAACGCCCGAAAAACTCGGGCGTTTCTTCTTTTTAGTATGCTTTTTTCTTTGCGCTGTTTACTTATAGAGGCGGCATTCCCCATTGACCATCCACCCATCCTCCCGTAAAATCCAACCTTACAAAATTATATATAATTCAAAGGTGAGTATGGCTCGTTATCGGATCATGTATTGGAAGCACATCCCCCAGTCGTTTACAGTGGAAGGCGAGGAGCGCGCAGTAAAGAAACAGCTTTCGCAAAAGGTCCAGAACGCGATTGACGCGTACGCGATGGCAGAAGGGGCAACCTCCACAGCGGATTACGCCGCGCAATACAAACGCGGGGATTGGGTTGAACGCGACGGTTCACCCGAGGAAGTTGCTGAGGCGCTACTTTCGGAACTTGAAGCTGAATTCGCCAAAATAGAGATTCCCCGCCGGAATGGACAATAGCACATGGACCATCGACAGGTATGGTCTTCTTATCATTGGTTTCATGAACAAATAGGAAAATGCAAAATCACATGACCAAAAAACACACGGTCATCCTCCAACCCTCAGGTCGCCGCGGACAAGTGGACGAAGGCATGTCCATTCGCGCCGCGGCACGCGAGTTGGGCGTGGAGATCGAGTCGATCTGCGCGGAGAACGCGACCTGCGGCAAGTGCATAGTGCTCGTGGAGGAGGGTCGTTTCGAGAAATACAACATCCACTCCAAGCGTGAGAACCTCTCCCCTGTTGGGACGGAAGAACGCGCATATCTGACGCGCCGACCAAAACTGCTCAGAGATAAAGGCTGGGAAATCGGACAGGTCCGCTTATCGTGTCAGTGCAAGGTGTTGGGCGATGTGCTCATCAATGTCCCTGAGGAAAGCCGCGGCAATAAGCAGATCGTCCGCAAGAGCGCGCGGGAGCGGGCGATCGAGATCAAACCGTCCGTCCGCAAATATTATGTTTCAATGACCCCGCCGAATCTGGAGCGTCCCATTGCCGATTGGGAGCGGCTCGCCAAGGGACTCGAAACATCCATGGGACTCGTCCGCCGCGGCGAGGAGAACCTTCCGCGCTGGTTCGATCTCACGGTTGACTATCAATGCCTGCGGACATTGTCATCCACACTGCGCGAAGCCAAATGGAATGTGACTGTATCCGTGTGGCAGGATAAGGAAGTGATCGAAGTCCAGCCCGGCTACGTGGAGGACAGTTACGGTGCTGCGGTGGACATTGGCTCGACAACCGTCGCGTTGTATTTGTGCAACTTGCGTACGGGTGAAATCCTTGCTGCCGAATCTGAGATGAATCCGCAGATCGTGTATGGCGAAGATGTGATGTCGCGCATCCAATATTCCATTGAGCATAAAGATGGATTGGAGAAATTACACAAATCCGTGATCGCGACGTTGAATAAGTTGCTCAAGCAAGCTGCAAAGACAGCACAGATCAAAACAGAGGAAATTCTGGAAATGGTGCTGGTTGGGAATTCCACCATGCATCATTTGTTGTTGAATTTGCATCCAAAAGATTTGGGACTTGCACCGTTTGTCCCTGCTATTCATAAGTCCGTGGATATCAAAGCGCGTGAGTTGGGCTTGCAAATTAATTCATCTGGAAATATTCATGTTTTGCCGACGATTGCATCCTTTGTGGGCGCGGATACCAGTGCAATGATCCTGGCAGAAGAGCCGCACAAGCAGGATGAGAACTGGTTATTAATTGATGTTGGCACCAATGCTGAGTTGATTCTTGGTAACCGCAAACGACTGGTTTGCACCTCCACGCCGACCGGTCCCGCGCTCGAAGGCGCGCACGTGGAATACGGGATGCGCGCCGCGCCAGGCGCGATCGAACGCGTCCACATTGATGAAGTGACTCTCGAACCGAAATATAAAGTGATTGGTGTGGAAGGCTGGAATACAGATCACGCCGAGTTCAAAGGTCACGTCAAAGGGATATGCGGCTCGGCGATCATCGACTCAGTGGCAGAAATGTTCCGGGCGGGGATCGTCGATTCTCGGGGCAAGTTCAAGAAGGGGCTGAGTTCGCATCGAGTACGGGAGGGAGAAAACGGCTGGGAGTACGTCATCGCCTGGGCAGAGGAAACATCCATCGCAAGGGACATCCCCATGACCCAACAGGACGTGAGACAGATCCAACTTGCGAAGGCGGCGTTGTTCACTGCCGCGCGGACGTTGTTGAAACGGAGTGGATTGCAGTCGCCTGATAAAATTATTCTGGCTGGCGGCTTTGGCAGTTTCATTGATAAAGAGAAAGCCATGTTGATCGGGTTGATCCCTGATTGTGAGTTGGAGAATGTGTATGCGGTGGGCAATGCTGCAGGCGACGGTGCGCGTATTGCACTGTTAAATGTTGAGAAACGCAATGAGATCGATTTGGTGACGCGGGGCGTGGAACGCTTTGAATTACCGACTGACCCTGAATTCCAAAATCAATTCATGCTTGCGACGAGTTTCCCGCATATGAGCGAAGCGTTCGAGCATATCGCGCATTTGATCCCCAATCGAGTTGCGGACCCAATGGCGAAGAATTTTATGAAGTAAAAACATCGGTGGTTGCGTAGAGCGGTGCTTGTCCGCTCATACACTTGCACCGCACGCACACCTGCTCCGGACGCAGGTGCCGGGGAGGGCAGGGGTCGAAACCACCAGTAAGAGGAATAATCTTGTTAACATTGTGGTCTCGATGCGTGCTTCGCTATCGTTCAACCCTACTCGACCACCGAAGAGGATAAATCAATGAACAAATTTCTCGAAAGACTCAATTCAGGTGAAATACTCGTTTCAGACGGAGCAACGGGCTCCAATTTACAAAAGATGGGACTCAAACCCGGTCGCCCGCCGGAGGACCTCATCATAGATAATCCTGACATTATCTTGAACCTTGCCAGCTCATTCGTCGAAGCAGGCTCCGATATTATTCTCACCTGCACTTTTGGCGGGACGCGCATGCGGATGAAGGATTCGAAATATCAGGATCGGACTCCTGAAGTGAACCTGCGCGCCGCAGAGATTGCCCGCCAGGCCGCCTCCTCGCGGACCGGTGTGCTGGTTGCCGGTTCGATAGGACCGGTCGGCGCGTTGATCAAACCCTACGGTCCGCTCGAAGCGGAGGAGGTGAGAGCGACCTTTGCCGAACAGGCCAAGGCTCTGACCGAGGGCGGTGTGGACTTCCTGCTCATCGAAACAATGTTTGCCTTCGAAGAGACCACGGCTGCGTTCGAAGGCGCGCGTTCTGTCACGGACCTCCCGACTGTTGTTTCGTTCAGCTACGACCGCGGTACTCGCTCGATGATGGGCGTCAAGCCAAAGGACGTCATCAAGAAATACATTGAAATGGGCGCCGTGATGGTCGGCGCGAACTGTGGGACAACGCTTGAGAATATGGAAGCGGTCGTCAAGGAATATGCGGCGACGGTTCCTAACTTCCCACTATGGGTCAAACCCAATGCCGGTGTCCCGCGCATGGACATCGAGACCGAACAGGGTGTCTACGACATGGGACCGGAAGATATGGCAGCGTATGCTTTGAAATATGTAGAATTGGGCGCACGGGTTGTGGGTGGATGCTGCGGGAATACGCCGGAGCACGGTGCCGCGATTGTAAAAGCAGTAAAGAAGCAATCTGTGATCAGTGGATAGTCATAAGGTATCCGTGACAAGCCGCGCAACCATCCTCGATTTATTCTCAGGCAATAAGACTGATACGCAACCTACATTCAGCGGGCTGATCCATGTGACGGCCGAAGGCTTGCAGAGCGAAGGACTGGTTTTCCATGAAGTCCATAAAGATGCGCGCAAGATGGCGAAGGCGGCGGCGAGCACGTTTAAATTAAGCGGCTTGCCATCTGCCGTCGCGCCGTTGGACATGTTAGTCGAGGCGGAGGCATTAGGTGCAACGATCAATTTCCTTGAAAACCGAGAATTCGTTTTTCCACAAATAGCAAAACCGTTGTTTGCTTCTACAAAATATTTGAACAAGGGATATTTTGAAAGCACATCCTTCATCAACAAAGGCAGGATTCCGCTCGTTTGTGAGGCGATTCATTTATTAAAAGAAGACATCGGTCAGGATGCCGTCATTGGCGGGATGATTCCTGGACCGTATACGCTGCTGTTGTTTTTGATCGAACCCGGAGGGTTGTTCGCGGAAATGAAGCGTGAGCCACTATTGGTGGCAGAGGCACTTTTTCAGCTTGCTTCATTTCTGGCACAAGTGGGAATAGCCTATCGCAACGTGGGCGCGGATTTCATTACCATTCACGACATGGGTGGTTCACCGGGGTTTATCGGTCCTGCAAAGTATGAACAGTTTGTGTATCCTGCCCAAAAATTGTTGATTGTTGACTTGCCGGCACCCCGCGTCTTGTCTGTTTGTGGGAATACGAACAGGTCCATGCACCTGATCGCCCAGACAGGCGCGGATGCCATTTCTGTGGACCAGTTGAACGATCTCGCCGGGTCACGCAGGATCCTGACGGATACCTTGCTCTTTGGCAACGTGAACCCTGTGGAGAGCTTATGGCAGGGAGACAAGACTGCGATCGTGGAGGCTGTTCGCCAGGCGAAAGATGCGGGCGTCGACGCGGTCTGGCCAGGTTGTGACCTCGTTCCGCAAACTTCCATCGCAAATCTAAAAACGTTTGTCGCGGCATCCTGACTATAAATATTCCATACCAGATTTATCCTATTGACGTCAATTTCTGAGGGTTGTATGATGCAATCCATCCAAACAGAGGATAGAGGAGCGCGGGTATGACAAAGAAGGCATCCCCCGTAAATAAAACTGTTAAGAAAAGTCCATCGAAGGCAAAAGGGGCGAAAACGAGTGCATTAGAGGCATACTCACTTGAACAACCACTGGCTCAGCATGAGGCTGAGCTTGATATTATCAACAGTATCCAGCAGGGACTCGCATCTGAGTTGGATTTTCAAGCGATCGTCGATTTGGTCGGTGACAAACTGCGTGAAGTATTCAACACGCCTGACCTGAGCATCAACTGGTACGATGAGAAAACCAATCTCATTCTTTATCATTACGATTACAAGCACGGCAAACGCCTCAGCGTGGCTCCTCGACCGCCCCAGCCGGGGGGTATCTTCGAGAAAATGACGAAGACTCACCAGCCTGTTGTTCTCAATAATGCTGCGGATTATAAAAAACTAAATGCGGCTTTGCTTCCAGGGACAAGGCAGGGGAAATCTTTTGCTGCCATCCCTATCCTCAGCCGTGACCGAGTACTCGGTACCATCAATCTGGAAAATTTCGAGCGCGAAAATGCCTTTGGCCAATCTGAAATCCGCCTGCTGACCACCATCGCCGCATCTTTAGGAACTGCCCTAGAAAACGCGCGTCTTTTTGATGATGTGCAAAAACGTAACCTGGAGATCAGCGAAGCACTTAAACAACAAACTGCCACGAGCGACGTCCTCCGAGCCATGAGTGGTTTTCAACCAGACCTTAGATCGCTGCTGGAGATCATCGCCGATAATATTGCGAAGGTCTGCGACGCAAACGATGCTCATATTTACCGTGTGGAAGGGAAGGCTATTAAAGAATGGACTCACCGCGGTCCGATCCCGGGGCTGGAAGCCGGCGAATCATTACCGCTTAACCGCGGCTCAGTGATTGGACGGGCGATCATGGATCAGCAGATCATTCATATCCATGATGCACAAGTGGAGTTGGATGAGACCGAATACCCGGTGAGCGTCTCGCTGCAGCGTCGGTGGGGATACCGTACGGTGCTGGCAACCCCACTGCTCCGTGACGGGGAACCGATCGGCGGCATTGCCATCCGCCGCGAAGAGGTACAGCCGTTTACCGATAAACAG
>DATKED010000224.1:0-11791 GCA_035512375.1 Anaerolineales bacterium | reverse complement strand
AAAATGCCACCGATCCCCGCGATGATGGATGCCGGCACAGACATTCCCGGCACGCCGGTAAGCAAGCCAATGAGGAACACGACCAGCCCGGCTCCGATCGTCCACATGGGCCAGCTGAAATTATCGTCCAGCCAGTCCTGCACGGCAGGGACCTGGCGGGTGACCACCAGCCACCCACCGATCAGAATCAATAGAATCCCCAAAAAGAGGTTAGTACGGTTTTGGCGCATAAGATTCTCCTTTTTCAAGCTCACAATTGTGGAAATAAGTCCAATCTCATTATACGAGAAATTGAAGCCTGGGTTTCAGATAATCAGGGCTCAATTTTTTTACACGATTGCCGCAAAATTTCCGGTTGAGTGGGAGATCCTTTACATTGCATTGTTGCAACAACAATATCAGCGCGATCAAACCATTCCTTTTGAACCAGAAGGTCATAGAAGGCGAAACGATAGATCAACTTGATTGTTATCCTGACATCCCCGGCATCGGGAACAGAAAACGAATAGGCACTGTTGTCAGTCACGCCGGGGCGCAACCGATTATCAGAATCGATCGAGGCGAGTTTCGTCTGATTCCAATATGCGACACCGGGCGACAGATTTGTTTCTTCCTCTACCAGAAGGTTTGCAAAAACCTTACCGGGCAATCCGCTATAATCTTCTACCCCTGCGTTTCTCAATCTTTGTTGAAGATTCGTTGGGCTTCCAGGTCCCGGTCCAGCCCAATTGGGTATGCGTCCGCCTCCCACTTGCATAAGAGAGGTTTCAACACGGTCCACCGCGGTTACAACGAGGATAAGATGACGTAACGGTGAATCCGTCGGGAAGTTGTGTCCTGCTTGTGTATTCGTCACACCTACAATCACATCGAATGAACTTGGGTTTGCTGCTTGGTAGTCGAAACCGAGACCTATTTCTGCAGCATTCTGTACCATGAGGGGGATTTGAGTTTTGCTCCCTGGAGGGCCGAAATCCATCATATTGTGATTAAAATTCTGAAAACGCGTGTTGTTGGCTGAACACGCCTGACGCTCTGACCACACCGATCCTACATCTCCGACAGCCATATGAGACATATGGCAATCCTGGCATGTTCGATAGCCCGGGTCAGCAGGATTCGCCGCATAGGGGCTTGCTTTCCACTCACCGAAAGAGTTGTAAACTACCATATCTCCGAATTTGCCAAAATGACAGGGTGCACAAAACTCGCTCCGGCTGAATATCGGTGAACAAGTGGAGCGGTGATTGGCGGGTGCAACCACCCCCGTTCTCAAAATATTTGAAAAGGGCCCGGTCATGAATATCCCATTATTCGGCCTCAGAAACTGGAACGAAAGAACACCCGGGCGATCGGTAAAGGGAAACCCGTTGTCAGCCAGGATAACGTCAAAAACCTTATGGCACACATCACACGTCACGCCCTCCCCCGAGGCACCTCCTGGGTTTGGGTTATCGAGGTGTGCACTCTCCTGTGAGCCTCGTATCGCTGCAGGTGCATGGCAATACGCACAATTTCCCGGCTGTTGAGGAAAATCGAGCCTGAAGCCTGGCCCATGATAATCCTGGTTCAATTCAGGTGGAACAGGCACCCATTCATTGCCTATGATTACAGGCTGGGCTGGTTGACTGAGCTTTCCATCCAGAGTACTTCCCCGATACATGGATGCGAAATACCCATCCTGAAATACCTTTGCATGGCCCGACCGAAACCATTCATTCATCTCATCGAAAGACGCGCCCGTCATGGGATTTGCAATCAATGGGTTGCCATGACAAATATTGCAGTCGCCCGCTACGGAGGACCAGGGATAGTTGATGTTATCAATCGCCTGGAGTTGATTCAATGTAATCTGATAGGGAGGCGGCTCTGCGCATGACTTGGAATTAATTTCATAACCAGGCGCCCAGGCAAAGATGAACTGGTTGGGGGTACAAGACGGCACATGAAGTTGACCATCACCTTGATCTACATACTCGGAATCGCTGACACGAATAACCACATCCTTAAGAGGTTCGCCTTTTTCATCTACTACAGAGACGGTGATTCCCAAATTAACAGGGACTGGTTGCGGAGATGAAACAAAAGTACTGGTTGACTGTGGAATTGGAGTGAGGACAGGAACAGGAGTAGGAGTATTAGAAACCAGGGGTAACAATGCAACACAAACCACAAGCAGGATACCAAAAAAAATAACCCGCCAGAAACCAATTGAATTCACCCCTGCTTCACTCATCGGCACTCAGATTTCCTCCTCTTGCTACAGAGTATTCCATAATTATGAACTAGATTTGAGTTTTATGCAACAGGGTAATCTGACGACTACAAAATGCCCCTTGCCAGTGATTCCAAACTTTCCAGATCATCCATATCCAGCCATTGCAGCATGATTCGCTGTAAACCCGCTTCGCCCAACGCTGCTAACTGGTCTTTGATTGCGCCTAAGCTCCCTGCGACGACTCCCCCCTTCTGGATTTCCTGAAGCGTTTCGCCATAGAAATTGATCTTCTTACTCAGCGCAGCATCATCCTTGCCAAAGACACAACCGGTCATCATCGAGCGCCGCACAGACTCAGGTTCCCTGCCTCCCTCAATGAGCATTTCACTCAATCGCGTATTCAACTGGTCAAAGTCCTGTGGGAGCAACATGACACAATTCCACTCAGCAGCATAACGTACCACATAAGACAATGTCCGTTTGATGCCATTCCCGCCGACCAAAATCCTCGGGCCGTCGGGTCTCTGCGGACGCGGCAGGAGCGTTGCACCGCGCAGTTGATAATATTGGCCAGCAAACGTCACAGGTTCATCGCTTTGCAACAGGCGTGTGACAACTTGCATCCCCTCGTCAAAACGGTCAAAACGTGATTTTGGTTCCAATAGATCGAAGCCAAAAAGATCGTGCTCCCGCTTGTTCCAGCCAGCACCCAAACCAAGGATTAATCGTCCATTCGAGAGATCGTCCACCGCGGACGCCATGCGCGCAGTATGCACTGGATGGCGGAACGAGAAAGGCGTCACCAACGGACCAAATTCGATGCGCTGTGTATTCGATGCCAGCCACGTCAGTGAGGTCCATAGTTCAAGAGACTCCTTATCGGGAGTGTGAGAGTTCATAAAATGGTCCGAACGGAAGAGCCCTACGAAGCCCATATCTTCAACGAGACGGGCAATCCTCTGCCAGCGGGGCCAGGTCAGGCCATCCTGACCTTCAATCATGATCGCAATTTCAAGCATAAGATACCTTTCCTGTTGAGAATCTTTCGAAGGCTTTATTCTTGCCAATGTACCTGCGCAACCAAGCCTTCGCAAGACCTCTGCTTAAGTTTTATTCAGCCAAGCCTCGTAACACGAACCACTCCCCTTTTTCTTTCGGATGTTCTGTCTCAACCAAATTCCGCTTCTCGACCAGGCTGCCAATGGTTCGCGCGGTTAATTCCTTTTGCCACCCGAAAAGTTTGTTCACGTCGCGTTCCTGTGCCGCGCCTACCGACCCAAAGTACAGCTCAACCAATTTCCTGCGAGCCTCTGCCTCGCTGATGAAACGCGCTTTTTCAGGCAGATCAGGGTAATGCCGCGAAACGATTTCATAGAGGAATGAATATTTCCATGCACCAGCATCGGAGACACCTACAGGCAGGATCTTGAAATCAGATTGCAAAACTTCGAGCGCCCGGTTAAATTCGGATTCTCTGGCATTGGTCAGCTTTGCAGCACTGCGCAAGTCAATAGTGTTCAATGCCCCTTCCTTCAATAATGACTCATAGACCTGTTTTGCAGCTTGTGTTAGCCGCCCCTCTTCATAGGCGAGCAGATAATCTTCTTCCGGGGAACCATAATTTTCCGACAACGCATAAAAATATGGAGCGACTTCGAGTGAGATCATTGTCGCTTTCTTGCGCAGTACTTTGGCGTAATACCAGGTCTTCTTCCCGAGCGCGTTGTCCTTCCAGCCCCACGTCACATGACCAGGGTCATCGTGTTTGTCGGCAACGACTCGATTCCCTGCGACGGCTGTCCATAGACTGGGCAGGTCAATCCCTTTGATGGGCCAGAAATAGATGAAGCCGCGCCTGTCAACGAATTCAAGCGCCGCTTTCGGGGAGCTGACGCGTGGAGCGGGTGGCAGGCGAAAAGTCCGGGCGCGATGCGAGTTTAACTTTTTCAAATCCAATGTGGGCATGAGTTGATTATAATCCGCCGATATGCGTATCCTGTTTATCTTTCTGGATGGAATCGGCTTGGGCGAAAATAATCCTGAAACGAATCCATTCGCGCGGGCAAAGATGCCGAATTTGAATAAGCTGCTGGATGGGCGATCATTGCTCAAAGACGCTGCACCGTTTCACGGAGAATATGCCTCGCTGCTGGCAGTTGATCCCGCGGTTGGCGTGAGCGGGCTTCCACAATCCGCCACAGGGCAAGCTATTTTGTTGACGGGTATCAATATTCCTGCTGAGTTGGGTTACCACTACGGGCCCAAACCCAACCCTGAAGTTGCGGCTTATTTGAAGGAAGGCACGTTGTTTTCAAGATTTGTAAAGGAAGGCAGGAAAGCTGCGCTGCTCAACGCGTATCCGCCGCGCTATTTCGATGGGATCGATTCGGGCAAGCGTTTATATTCATCCATTCCGCTTTCGGTGATCAACGCCGGACTCCCGCTTTTTAGACACGATGACCTGTTTGCTGGACGCGCCCTCTCCGCAGATTTCACCGGCGATGGATGGCGAACCATGCTGGGATACACTGACGCGCCCATCATGGAGCCGCCTCACGCGGGGCGGATGCTTGGTACACTTGCGAAAGAGTATGACTTCGCTTTGTTCGAATACTGGGCGAGTGATTACGCGGGTCACAAACAGGAGATGGTCAACGCGGTGAAGTTGATGGAAACGTTTGACGCGGTCCTGGGTGGGTTAATAGATGTGTGGGAGGAAGGCTTGATCTTAATTACGTCGGATCACGGCAATATGGATGATCTATCCACACGCAAGCATACGAATGCCCATGTGCCGGCGCTCGTGATCGGGGATAAAGCTGCGCGCCGAGAATTCACTCATGATATGAAAGATTTGACGGATATCGCCCCAGCGATTTGGCGAACAGTGATGAGGGAATGGTAGTCAGGCTAAAGCCCTAACCTACACGAACCGCATAAAGACTTGGTTGCCAAGCAAGCGCCCGCGTTTGGTTATCCCAATTCTTCTCCCCGCTCCATTTTCGATCAATCCCAATTTCAATAAATCTGCCAGTTCTTTTCCATACACCGCGCGCATGGATTGACCAAACCGCGCTTGGAAATCCTCTTCACTTATGCCTTCTTGAGTAAGTCGTAAGCCCGTTATCATAAACTCGGACATATCATCCGTCAGGGTTTGTTTGTGTTGGTTGACAGCAGCCGGTGAAAGAGGAAATTCGAGATGAGATACGCGAGGATCGAGATTTGACAGTCGCTCAATGTAAGTTTTGATGCGTAACACATTTGAGTAGCGGTAGCCGTTGGCATAACCATGCGCGCCGGCGCCGAAGGCAAGATAGGGAAGTCCGCGCCAGTATTGAAGGTTGTGACGGCATTCATGCTGCGGCTTCGACCAGTTGGAGATTTCATACTGAACATAACCACTTGCTTCGAGAATATCGCTTGCACATTCGTACATTTCCGCAGCAAGGTCCGGATCGGGAAGTGGAAGCAATCCTTTGGATGCCCATCTTCCAAATGGTGTGCCGTGTTCCAGGGTTAATGCGTAGGCGCAGAGGTGTTCGGGGTGAAGATCGAGAGTCCGTTTGAGAGTAGTTTGCCAGGTAGATAAAGTCTGTTCAGGCAAACCATAGATCAAGTCGAGATTGAGATTTTCAAAGCCAGCCTTGCGCGCGGAGGTGACAGCTTCTATCACATCGAAGAAATTGTGAGCACGTTCGAGCATATGGAGTTCTTCGGTGTTTGCAGACTGGACGCCATAGCTGAGACGATTGATCCCAATCTTTCTCAATTCGAGCAGATTTGTGTAAGAGACTGTGCCTGGATTCGCTTCGATGGTGATCTCTGCGTCGCCTTGCAATGTGAAGTTTGTGCGAATAGCTCTAAATATGGACTCGAATTGTTTTGGTGAAAGGAGGGAAGGCGTTCCGCCGCCGAAGAAGATGGTATGCGCTTCAACTACGCTTCCGCTATCGCTTCGGCTCCGCTCCCCGATCGGGGACTTCGCAACGCGGGCAAAATTGCCCACGAGTTCGATTTCGCGAATCAGCGCATCCACATAAGCAGGGATCATCTCTTCCTGGCCAGCGTAGGTATTGAAGTCGCAGTAGGCACAGCGATGGGTGCAGAAGGGGATGTGGAAATAAAGACTATACACACGAATGTTTTACCATAAAGCAGTAAAATGTAGTGTGAGATCAAACTTGAACCAGCGCAAATAATTCGCCAGTCTTCTGCTCGTCCCTGCTGGAGATCATGAGGGCATATAACCGGGCTCAGTCCTGCCTCGATATGGATATAACCTGTCTTTCAAGTTGGGATTTCGAATACCTCTACATCCGCAAGATCAAACCAGGCAAAGAGGGCGGCGTTTGCACTGCCAGAGTTTTTTAGAAGAGAACTGTACGGTAGGTCGGATTGACAATCCGACTTACTTTAGTCGAAACCGCGCAACCAACACGGGCGGGATCTCGCTGAACTTTCCACCCCATCCCAGCGGACTGGTCTGCGGGTGTTCAGGTGGGAACGCGCGTTCTTCGAAGCCATCCAGAACAAATCCGTTCTGAAAACCTAGATTCAGATAGTATTGCAGTGGTCATTGATCATAGACACCGTTTTACCATAAAAGAGAAATGAACTCTTATGGGCATTTCAGGTAGAATTACGTCAATATCACAGGTGCATCATGGCGAAATTATTTGTCTCCTACTCACGAAGAGATTCCGTTGCAGCCCGCCGGCTCATTGATTCGTTCAAATCCATCGAGCAGGACGTCTGGGTGGATTGGGAATCCATCCCGCCGGCTGTGGACTGGCTCGAGCAGATCTTCCGCGGCATCGAAGAGGCGGATGCGTTCATTTTTCTCATCAGCCCCGACTCGCTGGCGTCGGAAGTCTGCAAGGTGGAAATCAACCGGGCTGCGCAGAACAACAAGAGGATCATCCCGATTGTCCTGCGCGATGTTGACCACAAAACCGCGCCCGAGAGCATCGGAAAGCTGAACTGGACTTTCATACGCGAGACCGATAACTTTGAGGAGGGATTGGCAAAGGTCAAGACGGCGATCGAGTTGGACCTGGATTGGCTGGAGGAACATCGCCGCTTGCAGGTGCGTTCCCTGGAGTGGCACCGCAAAAAGGATCCCAGCCTGCTCCTGCGCGGCAGGGATCTGCGCAATGCCTATCGGATGTTGCAAACCGCCACTTCAAAAGATCCGACACCTACAGATCTGCAAAACACCTACATACTTCACAGCATCAAAAGTGATAGAAATCGCAGGTTTGCCATTCTCGCGACGGGCATTGCCGTGATCGCCCTGGCGCTCCTGTATTTTCTTGCTACTGAGGCTAGAGATGATGCGATAACGGCACAGACAGCGGAAGCGCAACAGAGACAAACGGCAGTCGCAGCACTAACAGAAGAAGCAAAACAAAGACAGATAGCGGTCGCAGCACTAACAGAAGAAGCCAAACAAAGACAGATTGCAGTCACAGCGCAAGCAGTTGCCGTGCACAACGAAATCGTGGCAGAAGCCCAGCGCAGCGCCGCCAGAGCCCAGATTTATGAAGGTATCCCCGGGGAGTTATACACAAGCACTCTGCTCGCCATCGATTCGATGGACAGACAGGAAACGACCGAAGCCGAGGAGATCCTTCGCAGGAACCTTAGCCTGCTCCCCCGCCCGCTGGCACAATTTGCACAGATGGGGAAAATCAACGCCCTCGCGTTCAATCCGGATGGCGACGTGTTTGTCACTGCCAGCGCTGACGGAACAGCCTGCGCCTGGAGCATTGAAGTCGAAGAAGAGAAGGTAAGTAACTCCTTTTGCACATCTTCCAAAGGCGCGGCGCTGAATGCCGTTGCGTTCAGCCGCGATGGTTCGTTCCTTGTCACGGGCGATCAGGCAGGCATTGTCCAGATATTTGATTCCCAGAATGGGGATCTGCTGCGGGAGTTTCAGCGTGTTGAACCACCCTCCAGTCAGGTCCAGATCGCGGAGGTGGACGGCGAAACTCCAAGGAACATCCCGGTCCGCAGTATCAGCACCCGACCGACGCGCGCACAGCAAATTGCAGTCGCTTTTGACGATGGATGGATCCCGGTCTTTGACCCCAATACCGGCGACATCAGCTCTCCATTGTGGATCGGCAACCGTCCGAACGTTGCGGGCGTCAGCCCGAACGGCGTCTGGCTGGTGGCCGGCTCTGCAAACGGACGGGTGTCTGTCTGGAACCTGGGCACTGGGAATCGGTTCCCCACCTCCACGCATCGCGGTGGCGTCCTGGCGATGGCGTTCAGTCCCACGGAAAACAAAGTGGCAACCGCGGGAAGTGACACGATCGCTATTGCCAACCTCAGTATTGAGAGCGAGAATAAGGAACTCTACCGGATCCCCATCCAGAGCCCGATCCGGGATATTGCCTTCAGTCCGGATGGCACGTGGTTTGTGACCGGCTCGGATGACCGGCGGATTCGAGTCTGGGAGACATTGAGCGGCAACGAACTACGCGCTATGACACAGGACGGCGCTGTGACCGAAGTGACTGTCAGTTCCGACGGCAAGTGGATCGCTTCGACCGGGAATGATCGGACAGCCAGAGTCTGGGACGCAGCGACAGGGGCAGAGATCTTCCAGATCCCGTTGAAAATCAGTGGTTCCCAGCTTGCATTTGCCAATAACGACCAGTGGCTGGTTACCACCGATGCCAGTGGCGCTGTCGCTATCTGGGACATTTCAAAGATCGTGTTGCCAGAGCTAACTGTGTCATCGACTGGCACCGTGAACCATGTGCAATACAGTCCATCCGGCGAGTGGCTGGCAGTTGCATCGGAAGACAAGGTTTATCTGCTGACACCGGACCAGCAGTCCATTCTTAGGCAGCCTGCTTTTGGCTCTCCAGTGCTAGACCTTGATTCCAGTGTAGCGAAGCTTGTCTTCAGCCACGACTCGACCTTACTAGGCACGCTCACGGAAGAAAATGAGGTTGACATTTACGATCTCGCGGCGCGCAGGCGCCAAACGGTCCCGGTTACTGAAAGCATTCAGTCCATTGCATTTACACCGGACAACCAACAGTTGGTCACGAGCGACTCAAATGGCAACCTCCAGGCATGGGATGTGCTCAGCCCTGAATCGCCGCTGGATGTTGATGGGGTTCTACAAGGAACTTCGTTGACGAGCGCAGGCGAAGTCCTCGCGGTTGGCTCACCAGACCAGATCATTATCCTGAGCGATGAGGGGAATGGAGATTTCCCCACAATCGAGTTCAGCGGCGATAAGGCGTTTCTGGTCCTGAGTCCAGACGGTTCGCTGCTTGCTTCCAGTAGCGCAAGCGGAGATGTCACTGTTTTTCAGTATCAGGATCACGAGCTGATAAAGTTGACCTCCTTCAGGAAAGAACCGGCTGCCTCCCTTGCGTTCCATCCGGATGGGACGTTGCTTGCCGTGGGAACCGCGAGAAATGTGTATCTCATGGATGTTTCCAGCGGCAAAGAGGTAGCTCGCATCCCACATATTAGCACGGTGAACGGAGTTTCCTTCTCGGAAGCTGGAAGGTATCTGGCAACCGGGTCTTCACAGGCACTGCGCTTCTGGGAAATGGCAGACATCCCACTTGTCAGGACGGAGGATCTCATCGAGACAGCCTGCCTGTCTCTGCCTGAGAATTTCGATGTGTCGCAATTGTCCGCGCTGTTTGAAGAGGAAGATTACGACCCTGTCTGTGATGATCGAGAGGCGCCATAGCTTGAATCTCAAACGAAATCAGTATGAAGTGATTACCGGCTGTACTTACAGATATTTTGAAAGGGAGAAGGAAGGATGAATCCAATTCAGGGCCTGCACCATGTGACGGCTGTGACCCGGGATGCACAGGTCAACGTGGATTTTTATCGTAACGTGCTGGGTCAGCGTTTCGTCAAAAGAACAGTCAATTTCGACTCACCGGATAGCTATCACTTTTACTTTGCAGATGAGGCGGGCACACCCGGCAGTGTATTGACTTTCTTCGTCTGGCAAAATGTGAAACGGGGGACTCGCGGAAATGGGGAAACGGCCGCGGTAGCGTACAACATCCCCTCTGGTTCGATCGGCTTCTGGCACGATTATTTCTCAGGCAAGGGTGTGACCGTTCATCCGGTGGAACAACGCTTTGGCATGGAGGTATTGTCCTTTGACGACCCTGATGGAATGGGTGTCGAACTGGTCGCGTCTGGTGCTTCGCCTGAAAGCCAGTTCTGGGAGACCGGTCCCATCCCACAGGGTCATGCGCTGAGCGGCTTTCATAGCGTCACGCTGTGGCTGGTGGAAATCGAGCCGACCGCCGATCTATTGATCAACCAGATGGGCTACACATTTGTGGGACGGGAAGGCAACCGCCATCGCTTTACCGGCGGATCTGGATCGCTCGCAAACACACTTGATATCCTGCATCGTCCTGTGCAGCCTGAGGATCTGCCCGATCAGGCTGTGTTTGGCGCAGGCTCCATCCATCACATTGCGTTCCGCGTGCCCACAGACGACGAACAGCTGGAATATCAATCCGCTTTACGCGCCGCGGGCTACGGCGTGACGCCCGTACGTGACCGCAGTTATTTCCATTCCATTTACTACCGTGAACCCGGCGGTGTCCTGTTCGAGATCGCTACGGAAGGTCCGGGCTTTGCCATTGACGAATCTATAGATTCTCTTGGTGAAAGTCTTAAGTTACCGAAATGGCTTGAACCGACTCGCAGTGCAATCGAAGAGAATCTGCCCCCAATCAGTTTACAATCGATTGAAAAGGGGAAATAAGCTACAAAGTGAAAAGCAGCTCATGTTTTCAACGTGACCTGCAAAGCTTTAAACCAACATCCTCACCGGATTTTCCAGGAACTCTGTCACGAAGTCCCGGTGCTTTTTGGGAGCTTCTGCACCTTCGGCTGCGCCGCCTCCGCCACATCGCTCACGCGGTGGTCAACGGAGATGGTGACTTTCGCGCAGAGCGGCCAGCCGGGTTTATTAACCATTCCAATCCCGTTATTGATCTGAATATCGATAGATTGAGCCTGCTGACGGTCTCGACCTTTCCGCCCAGAGGATGTTCGCCCGCGACGTGATGACAGCCAGGCGGACCGGTAAGGGAGCCTGTGAAGCAGCCGGCTGGGTTGGCTGCACTGCGTCGGGGATCGCCGATGGAGTGAGGCTTGCCGGAAGTGGAGAATAGTCCACGCGCGCAGCCGGGGCACAGGCAGAGGATATTAAAACGAGGATCAAAACAAGGGAAGCCGGAAATTGAACATTAGGGCTACGTTGGCGGCTCCGTTGCCGGTGGTTCTGTCGGCTCTTCCGTCGTCGGTGGTTCCGTCGGTGGTTCCGTCGGTGGATCTGTTGGCGGAGGTGGCTCTGTTGCCGGTGGTTCCGTTGGCTCTGGCGTACTCGTCGGTGGCTGCGTCGGTGGCTGCGTCGGTGGATCTGTTGGCGGAGGTGGCTGCGTCGGTGTACTCGTCGGTGGCGGCGATGTAGGTGTCCTGGTTCTACTAGGTGTTGGCGGCGGCGTCAGGGTTGGCGGCGGCGATGTAGGTGTTCTCGTAATTCTCGTAGCGGTCGGCACT
>DATKED010000223.1:0-10433 GCA_035512375.1 Anaerolineales bacterium | reverse complement strand
GAACAGCGCGCCGCCGAGCTGGCCATCATCAATAGCGTGCAGGAGGGACTCGCTTCAAAACTTGATATTCAATCCATCATAGATTTGGTGGGGGACAAATTAGGCGAAATCTTCGAGAACATGGATGTGGTGCAGATAAATCTTTATGAGGCTGAAAGAAATTTCATTCATATCCCCTATTGTGTAGAAAATGGCGAGCGACATGAACACGATTCACGACAACCTTGGGGGTTCCGAAAGCATGTGATTGAATCCCACCAGTCGTTGATTATCAATGAAAACGAAGATGAGATTTCGAAAAAATACGGCAACCCTGTCATAACTGGGGAACAGCCGAAATCTCTTGCCTTCGTTCCATTGATGGCAGGCGATCAGGTACGGGGAATCATTTCCCTTCAGAACTTGAAGCGCGAGAATGCGTTTCCACACTCTACCGTCCAGTTGCTGGAAACCCTCGCTAACTCGATGAGCGTCGCGCTCGAAAACGCCCGTCTCTTCGACGAGACCCAGCGCCTGCTCAAAGAGACGGAACAGCGCGCCCAGGAACTTGCGATCATTAACAGCGTCCAGCAGGGACTGGCATCCAAGCTCGAGATGCAGGAAATCTATGATCTGGTTGGCGACAAGATCCAGGAGATTTTTGACGGACAAGGTGTACTCATCATCACCTACGACCACTCGAGGGAACTATCCAATATTCCCTATAACCTGGAAAAGGGACAACGCTATTACTCTGATCCTAATCCATTTACCGGGCTTCACCGGCATCTCATCCGTTCCGGCAAAACTGTTTTGATCAATGAGGACGCGGAAAAATACGAGAACGAATGGGGGATGATCCTGCTGCCAGGCACGGAACGATCCAACTCCATGTTATTCGTTCCACTTGTTTCCGCGGGCAGAGTCAGCGGTGCCATTTCACTCCAGAACGTGGAGCGTGAGCATGCCTTTACCGACGCGGACGTGCGGCTGCTCGAAACCCTCGCTTCTTCCATGAGTGTTGCCCTTGAAAATGCGCGCCTCTTCGATGAGACACAGCAGCGTAATGCCGAACTGGCGATGATTAATAGCGTGCAACTAGGTTTGGTTGAAAAAATCGACATGCGGAGTATCTATCAACTCGTCGGTCGCAAAATCTTGGACATATTCCCCGAGACACACGGGATCTTAATCTTTAGCATCGACCCAGAACAAAAGATATTTCACGGCCACTATGGCTTGGGAAGAGACAACAACCCAAGTGAATTCTTCGATATGACCGATGCGTATGCAGGCAAGCCGTATGAGGCTTTCCATGATCGAATGGCTAACTCTCGGGAGGTTCTGGTCGTCAACGAAGATGTCCAATCCTTTCACGAAAAGAATAGGTTGATGATCATCCCCGGCATCAGCGATACCTTTCGATCCATGTTGTATGTGCCTCTGATCGTCGGAGATCGCGTGATCGGACATATGAACCTTACCAACACTGAGCGTGAACATGCGTACGGGGAAGCCGAAGTGCGACTCGTCACCACTCTCGCCAATTCGATGAGCGTCGCCCTGGAGAATGCGCGTCTCTTCGACGAGACCCAGCACCTGCTCAAAGAGACCGAGGAACGCAACGCTGAACTGGCGGTCATCAACAGCGTGCAGGCCGCCCTGGCCGCCGAATTGGATATGCAGGGTATCTATAATGCAATTGGAGATAAGATTCGGGACATATTCGATGCTCAGACTCTGATCATTGGCACCCTCGATCATCAAAACAAACAGGGGATATTCAACTATTTCTATGAAAAAGGCGAACACTATTACCCCGATCCTGTTCCGTTCTCGGGTCTGATGGAACACATAAGCAATACCGGAGAAAAGGTTGTAATCGACGAGAATCTAACGGAACGCAGTAAAGAATTTGGGATGGTGGTTGCAGCTGGCGGAATGGCGAAATCCGGAATTTGGATTCCTTATAAAACGGGTAACCAGGTTCGTGGCATCATCGCCTTACAAAATATGGATCGTGAACATGCTTTCTCCGATTCGGATGTTCGCCTGCTCGAAACACTCGCGAACAGTATGAGCGTGGCCCTCGAAAATGCCCGTCTCTTCGACGAGACTCAGCGCCTGCTCAAGGAGACCGAAGAACGCAATGCAGAACTGGCGGTTATCAATAGCGTACAGCAGGGCCTGGCATCGAAACTGGAGATGCAGGCCATCTACGATCTGGTTGGTGACAAGATTCAGGCGATTTTTGATGCGCAAGGTGTGCTCATCCTGACATTCGATCATGTCACTCAATTGACGCATATCTCCTACAATCTCGAAAAAGGAAAGCGGTATTTTACTGCGCCCCACGCGCATACCGGACTCCACCGCCATCTTATCCAGACTGGCAAAACGGTGGTAATCAACGAGGATGCGGAAGCCTACCAGAAGCAATGGGGGATGATCATATTGCCAGGCACGGAACCTACCAAATCCATGCTCTTTGTCCCCCTTAATTCCGGCAGCGGTGTCAACGGCGCCATTTCCCTGCAGAATATCGAACGGGAACATGCTTTCTCTGAATCGGATGTCCGCCTGCTGGAGACCCTTGCCTCCTCGATGAGTGTTGCCCTCGAGAATGCCCGCCTTTTCAATGAGACCCAGCGCCTGCTCAAGGAGACGGAACAACGCGCCGGGGAACTCTCCGCCATCAGCACGGTGAGCCAGGCTCTCGTGGCGGAAACGGACCTCGATGCCATGATCCAGCTTGTCGGGAGCCAGACACGGGACACGTTCAATGCGGATATTACCTACGTGGCCCTGCTCGATCCGCAGACAAATCTCATCCGGTTCCCGTACCAACATGGGGAGGATTTCACTGTTGTGAAGTTGGGCGAAGGTCTGACGAGCAAAATCATCCAAACGGGTGAGCCTCTGCTCATCAACAAGGATATCGCCGAACGCCGGGCGCAGCTTGGCACTACCCTCATCGGCAGAGAGTCGCTTTCGTATCTGGGCGTGCCGATCAAATCGGGCAGAGACACCATCGGCGTGCTGAGCGTGCAGAGCGTCACCCAGGAGGGTGTATTCGATGACAACGACCTGCGCCTGCTGACGACCATCGCCGCCAATGCCGGTACTGCCATCCAGACCGCGCAGCTTCACGCCGAGACACAGCGCCGCGCCCGGGAAATGGCGACTCTGGCCGAGATCGGCAACGATATCGCTGCTTCGCGCGATCTCGAGCCGGTCCTCAAACGGATTGCTGCCCATGCCAAGGAACTCCTGGACGTGCGCGATATCGCCATCGTACTGCGCGAGCCGGGCAACCAGACGTACAAAACGGCTGTAGCTTTGGGTAGATATATCCAGCAGATGATGGCTTTCGAAATTAAACCCAGCACGGGGTTCATCGGCAAAGTTCTTGAAAGCGGGGCGGCAGATTTTTTGAATGATCCGCGATCCGATCCGCGCGTCGTTCACATCCCGGGAACCCCAGTGAAAGGTGAGGACATTGAATGCCTGATGGGCGCACCTCTGATTTCACGCGGTGAGACCATTGGCGGGATTATGGTCTGGCGCGATCAGCCGGATGGCATCTTCACGCAGGCTGACCTGGATTTTCTGGTCAGTGTGGCGCGCCAGACCGCCATCGCCATCGAGAGTGCACGTTTGTATCTCGAAACACAGCGCCGTGCCCGCGAGATGTCCGTGCTGGTGGATGTGGGACGCGACATCTCCGCCAGCCTCGAAGCCGGGACCGTGCTGGAAAGCATCGCTACACACGCCATGGATTTGTTGGATGGAGACTTGAGCGCCCTCTTCCTGCCCGAGCCGGATGGTCAAATCTTCCGCGCCATTGCAGCGGTAGGCGAAGAAGCCGAACAGCTTCGCAATGACACCATCCTGCTGGGCCAAGGCTTGCTTGGGTCTATAGCCCTCACGAAGACCGGGGAGATCGTGAACGACACGGGTGCAGATCCACGCACCATCCTCATCCAGGGAACCCGCGAAACTCCGGATGAACATCTGATCGCTGTGCCATTGCTTGCAAATGAGGAATTAAAGGGTCTGATGTCCGTCTGGCGGCATGGCAAAGGCAGGGAATTTATTAACGCAGAGCTCGAGTTTTTGCATGGCCTGGCCCGCCAGGCCGTGATCGCGGTTCAAAATTCCCAGTTGTTCAGCGAAGTGAAGGAGACCCTCGAGCAGCAGACCGCCACAGGCGAAATCCTGCGGGTGATCGCCAGCTCGCCCACCGACATCCAGCCAGTGCTGGAAGCCGTTGCGCAGTATGCTGCACGGGTGTGCGGGGCAAACGATGCCCTGATTTTCCGCATCGATGGTGAGCGGCTGAGGCAGGTTGCTCACTATGGACCGATACCGGTACAGGAGAATGAGCTGGATCTCCCCCTGAACCTCGCCTCTGTGAGTGGGCGCGCCGCAGTTCTAGGAGAAACAGTCCATGTGTACGACATATTAGCTGAAAACTATTCTGATTTGTCCGTCAGCAGAACCATTCACGCAGACTCTCAGCGGCGAACTCTGCTCGCCACGCCTCTCATACGGGAAGGGAAGCCGATCGGGGTAATTACAATCCGCCGCACGGACGTCGAGCCGTTCACCGAAAAGCAAGTTGCCCTGCTCAGGACATTCGCGGATCAGGCGGCGATCGCCATCGAGAATGTGCGCCTGTTCAACGAGCTGCAGCAGCGCAATCGTGAGATCAGCGAAGCTCTCGAACAGCAGACTGCCACCAGCGAGATCCTTTCGATCATTGCCGAAAACCCAAGCGATATAACACCTGTCCTGGATGCAGTGGCAGAACGGGCTGCCAGGATCTGCAATTCTTACGATGCAGTTATCGCCCGCATAGAAGGGGAGAACTATCGAATCGTAGCCCATTGGGGACCTGTGCCCATCCAGACCGAGACGCTGCGAAATGAAATCCCCCTGAACCGCGATACAGTGACCGGCCGGGCCATGGTCGAAAGGAACACAATTCACATCCACGATCTGTTGGCGGAACCGGACGATGAATATCCGCTCAGTAAAAAGTATTACCAGACCAGTGAGCAGCGCACCATGCTGGTCACACCTCTCATGCGCGAGAACCAGGTCATTGGTTCGATCATGATCCGCAGGCAGGATGTCAATCCCTTTAGTGAGAGACAGATCGCCCTGTTGAAGATGTTTGCTGACCAGGTGGCAATCGCTGTCGAAAATGTACGTCTGTTCAACGAGACCCGTCAGCGCGCCGCCGAACTGCAGATCATCAACAGCGTGCAGGCAGGGCTTGCCTCCAAGCTCGAGCTGCAGGCGATCTATGACCTGGTTGGCTACAAGATTCAGGATATATTCGAAGCCCAGGTGGTCGGCATCTATAACTTCGATCATAAGAGCGAGACAATTTACTATCCGTATTACAGGGAAAAAGATAAAAAACTTCAGCACGAACCGCGCGCCTTTACCCCCACGGCCAGGTATTTGATGCGGACAGGTCAGGTGTTCCTGATCAACCAGGACTTTGAGCAGCGCATGAAGGAACTGGGACTGGCGATCACCCCACTGCGAGATACTACCACTCCCAGATCGGTCGTATATGTGCCCCTGCTTTCAGGCGGCCAGGTGATTGGCGCGATCGGGTTGAAAAACGTGGACCGGGAGAATGCCTTCAGCGACTCGGATGTGCGCCTTCTGCAAACCCTGGCCAACTCCATGAGCGTTGCCCTTGAGAGCGCCCGTCTCTTCGACGAAGCCCAGGAGGCGCGTGCAGCTGCAGAACAGGCCAACGAAGCCAAGAGCTCCTTCCTGGCCACCATGAGTCACGAGATCCGTACACCGATGAACGCGGTCATCGGTATGAGCGGCCTGCTTATGGATACACCGCTTAACAATGAGCAGCGTGACTATGCCGAGACCATCCGCAATTCGGGCGATGCCCTGCTCGCCATCATCAACGATATCCTCGACTTCAGCAAGATCGAGGCAGGCAAGATGGACGTGGAGCATCGACCCTTCGACCTGCGTGAATGCGTCGAATCTGCCCTGGACCTGACGGCCGGCCGCGCCGTCGAGAAAGGGCTTGATATCGCCTACCTCATCGATGACGATGTGCCCATAGGCATCAAAAGTGACATGACCCGCCTGCGCCAGATTCTAATGAATCTGCTGACCAACGCCATCAAGTTCACCGAGCGAGGCGAGGTCGTCCTCACGGTCAAGAAAGGCAAAGTTAATAACGAAATCCTCTTTGCCGTCCGTGATACCGGCATTGGCATTTCACAAAGCCATATAAGTCGCCTGTTCGAATCCTTCTCACAAGCCGATTCGTCCACCACGCGCAAATTTGGCGGCACGGGTCTGGGACTCGCGATCAGCAAACGTCTTGCGGAAATGCTGGGTGGCGAAATGCACGCTGAAAGCGGAGGCAGTGGCAAAGGTTCAACCTTCATCTTCACCATCAAAGCTGAGGCCGCCAAAACCCCGGAACGTAAGACCGAACGCGATATCAAGAGCATCCAGTCCATTCTGGATGGCAAACGCGTCCTCATCGTGGATGACAATGCCACCAACCGCCGCATCCTCATGCTTCAAACCGAAAAATGGGGCATGCGTCCTCGCGAAACAGAGCATCCCGGAGAAGCACTCGAATGGATCAAAAGCGGCGAACAATTTGACCTCGCCATTCTTGACCTGCAAATGCCTGAGATCGATGGCATTATGCTCACGCGTCAGATTCGCAAATTTCGTGATGAAAAATCGTTGCCGATTATTTTGTTGACTTCACTGGGCAGACGCGAGATCGGCGCAGACGATCTAAACTTCGCTGCCTATTTGACCAAGCCTCTCAAACCCTCGGCTCTTTACGACGCCCTGGCTAGACTCTTTGCAAAGAACGTCATCTACCCGAAAGTTGACTCCATTAAGCCCAGAATGGACGCGGAACTTGGCAGGCGACATCCATTACGTATTCTGCTCGCAGAAGACAACGCCGTGAATCAAAAGCTTGCCTTGCGCATCCTTGAGCAAATGAGTTATCGGGCAGACGTTGCCTCCAACGGCATCGAAGCAGTAGAATCCATCGAACGTCAAACATACGATGTCATCCTGATGGATGTACAAATGCCTGAAATGGATGGACTCACCGCCACGCGCGATATTCGCAGGCTGATGAGCGTCACACAACCGCACATCATCGCCATGACCGCCAACGCCCTGGAAGGCGACCGGGAAATGTGCCTCGCGGCAGGAATGAATGACTACATCAGCAAACCCATCCGCGTCAATGAATTGGTAGAAGCACTGCTGAAAGCAGAGAGGAAGTAATCGATGCCCATAATTGACAAAGCAACTTTCGAAGAACTCAAGCAAATGTCCGGTGCAGACTTCATCAATGAGTTGATCGACGCGTTCCTTGAGGACGCTCCACAAATGATCCAAAGTATGGAAACCGCGCTGGAGGCGAAGGATGTGGAGTCGTTTCGACGCAATGCCCACTCGTTGAAATCCAATGCCAACACGTTCGGCGCGCTGGAACTTGGCGTGCTCGCCAAAGAGTTGGAATTCATGGGGAAAGAAAACAATTTGGATGTCGGGCACCGGCTTGAGGTCCTGAAGGAAGCATTTGGAAAAGTCACAGAAGAGTTGAAGGAATTGCGCACATGAAATCCACCAAACCAGAGCCCGGTCATCTGCTGGTTGTTGACGATAACAGGGTCAACCGCATCCTGCTTGCGCGCGGGCTTGAAGGGCATGGTCACAAGGTTGAAACAGCCGAAAATGGAAAACAGGCGTTGGAAAAACTGCGCGCAGATTCTTTTGACCTGGTTTTGCTTGATATCGAAATGCCCGAAATGAATGGTTATCAGGTCCTCGAAACTTGTTTACAGGATTCTGAGCTGCGGGAAATTCCCATCATCATGACATCTTCGCTGGATGAAATCGATAGCGTCGTCAAATGTGTGGAGTTGGGCGCGGAAGATTACCTCAACAAACCTGTGAACCCTGTTTTGCTGCGTGCGCGTGTAAATGCCAGCCTTGAAAAGAAGCGTCTGCGCGATGAGCAGCGGAAATTATTTCGCACCTTTGCCACGAAGGAAGTGGCAGACGAATTGTTGAAAACAGGCTTTTCATTGGGCGGCAAGTATGTGCATGCCAGCGTTATGTTTGCAGACATTCGCTCGTTCACAACCATTGGTGAACATCAGGACCCTGCCGACACCATCGAATTGCTCAACAACTATTTTGCCTTGATGTTCGAGGCGATCGTTGGGAATCATGGAACCGTTAATCAGCTACAGGGTGATGGGTTGATGGCAATCTTCGGCGCACCCATGCATCACGATGGTCATCGTGAACATGCCGTGCGTGCCGCACTCGAAATGATTGAATTACTCAGAGGTTTTAATATCGAACAGGCTTCACGGAACAAGGTACAGGTCAAGATTGGTATCGGAATCGCCTCCGGCACGGTCATTGCAGGGTATACAGGGACACAATATCGCGCCACTTATACCTGTGTTGGTGATACAGTCAATCTTGCAGCGCGCATCGAGAGTCATACCAAGACGGCCAATCAGCCGATCTTGATCGATCAATATACCTGCGAAGGTTTGCCAGAGTCTATTGAGGTTGAGGCGTTGGGGCCAATGGTCTTCAGAGGCAAACAGCAACCAATCCGTGTATATGCAGTCAAACAATGAGGCATTTTGGAATCAGCTTTTCTTTTATAATCAGGCTGATGAAGACGAAACGCACCTTCGAGCGGAGCATTCCGCTCTTATTTTTGCTTGTCACCATTCTCGCTTATGGCTTGCTGCTCCCGCTTACAGGGTTCTACTGGGATGACTGGCCCTTCGCGTGGATGGCAAAATTCCTGGGACCAGGGGAATTCATTCCTGCCTTTGCAGGAGTACGTCCTTTTTTGGGACCGATCTTCTTCCTGACGACCAGCCTCATTCCGCCGGTCCCGCTTTACTGGCAGATCTTTGCCCTCCTCATTCACTTCCTTGCCGGACTTTCAGCGTGGTTCGCGTTAGATCAAATTTGGCCCCACCATAAGCGGCAGACTCTTATCGCATCTCTGCTCTTTCTGGTTTTTCCTGGCTATAGCCAGCACTGGGTGGCATTCACGCACATCAACCAGGAGTGGATTCCCTTTATTTTCTATCTGCTCTCTTTCGGTTTTACAGCACGCGCGTTGAGGACACATCTCGCGCTGCGACACTTGCACCGCACGCCAGTGCAAGTGAGTCCCGGCGTTCTGCCGGGGAGCGGAGCCGCAGGCGAAGTGGAAGCGCGGTCGAAGAACACGCTCTCACGCAACGACACCTTTTTTGCACTTCTACTCTTGATCGCAGGAGTTTTCCCGACTGAATACTTTGTCAGTATTGAACCCATGCGTTTCCTTTTCATTTGGGTCATCATTTCCGAACAGGTCAATGGATTCGGGCAAAGATTCGTTGAAGCACTGAAACGCTGGCTGCCTTACCTTCTGATCTGGCTGGCAAATGCAGCCTGGCTGGCGTATTTCTATACAGTCGGAGGTTATGAGTCGTACGACGTCGAAGTTGTAAGAGAACCTGTGACAGTCATGCAAACCGTTTCTACAATGGGAGAAGCAATATGGAAAGCGGGGTTTTACATCTGGATGCAAATACTTGTTCTGGCTTCAGAGGCAATCACGGCTCCTACAACTCTGGCAACGTTCGCCTTGATTGTTGTAGGTTTTATTATTATCTTTTTTTATCTTAAGAGACTTAATCTCACCGAAAGTGAAACGAAGACTTTCGCAGTCTCTGCAATCTTGATCGGGCTCGCTGGAATATTGCTTGGACGTGTCCCATCCTTCGCAGCCGGGCTACCGCTCACTCTCCAGTCCAGTTTTGACCGATTTATGATCTCCATGATGCTTGGAGGCAGCCTTTTTGTTGTCGGGCTGTTTGAACTGTTGATTCGGAAGACTCGAATCAAAACGGTTGCTTTTGCTCTCGTGATTGCTCTTGGAATCGGACAGCAATTTTTCAATGCAAACATCTTCCGCCGGGATTGGACAAAACAACAGGAGATCTATTGGCAGCTAGCCTGGCGCATCCCTGCCATGAAGCCGAATACCGCACTCCTCACCCATCAACTGCCCATTGATTACGAAACCGATCTTTCCTTTACTGCGCCCATCAACTGGATGTACGCGCCAGATTACGAGCGAAGCAGTCCTGTGGATGAAAGAAGCAATCTGCCCTATGTATTGCTGTACACAGAGAAGCGACTCGGCGGAGGGTCCCTGCCATCGCTCAAACCAAACACTGACATCACTTTGCCGATCAGAAGAGTGAGCTTTCATGGCTCAACCTCACAAGTGTTGGTGATCTACATGCCTCCAAATGGCTGTCTGCGTGTACTTGACTCGGCGCGAGGAGATGAGATCACCTATGGGCAACAGTCACATTTTTTGGTGGATGCGATTC
>DATKED010000222.1:0-5881 GCA_035512375.1 Anaerolineales bacterium | reverse complement strand
GTGGCTGGCGTGGGTGAGGCTTGCGGCGCACATGATGAGATGATCATTGTTGCGGTTGAAGAGGCAATGATAATTTTTGATAAGGTTGGTATCATATTCATCCTTGCTGTTACTTTGACTTCTGCTCGATCTTTGCCCACGTATCCTTCAAATTGACCGTGAGATTGAAGACGGGCTTGTCTGGTGTTGAGTCATTATCCACGCAGAAGTAGCCGAGGCGCTCAAACTGGAAGCGTGAACCGGCATCAGGTGACGCAAGGGATGGTTCCACGAATCCCGTGATAACTTCCAATGAATTGGGATTCAAACAGGCGAGGAAGCCCTCTTCGCCTTCCTCCGGATTCTCCTTCGAGAATAATCGGTCATACATGCGGATTTCCGCTTCTTTGGCGTGCGCCGCAGACACCCAGTGAATCGTGGACTTGACCTTGCGTCCATCGGGTGCGTCGCCGCCCTTGGTGGAAGGATCATACGTGGCGTGGACTTCCACGACTTCACCTGCATCATTCTTCACGATGTGTGTGCACTTTATGAAGTAGGCATATCGCAAACGGACTTCGTTGTCGGGGAAAAGTCGATAATATTTTGGCGGAGGCGTCTCGCGGAAATCATCCTGCTCGATGTAAAGCACCTTCGAAAATGGAACCTTGCGCGTTCCCGCAGATGGATCTTCCGGGTTGTTGACCGCCTCCATCTCTTCGACCAGATCGTCGGGGTAATTATCAATCACTACTTTGAGCGGACGAATTACTGCCATGCGCCTCATTGATATTTTGTTGAGATCTTCGCGCACGCAGGCTTCGAGCAAAGCCACTTCGCTCACGCTGTAATTCTTCGCCACACCTACGCGCCGGATGAATTCCAGAATCCCTTCGGCGGTATAGCCCCGCCTGCGCATCGCGCGCAACGTAGGCATGCGCGGATCATCCCAGCCGTTGACGTGATTCTCCTCTACAAGCCGGCGTAGTTTGCGCTTGCTCATCACGGTATATGTTAAGTTCAAGCGCGCGAACTCGATCTGGCGCGGCTTGAATACCTCCAGTTGATCGAGGAACCACTCGTATAACGGACGATGATCCTCGTATTCCAGCGAGCACAACGAGTGCGTGATGCCTTCCATCGAGTCGTTTTGTCCGTGCGACCAGTCGTACAACGGGTAAATATTCCACTTGTCGCCGGTGCGGTGATGCGGCGGGTTGTGGATGATGCGGTACATTGCCGGGTCGCGCATATTGATGTTTGGGTGCGCCATGTCGATTTTGGCGCGCAAGATGCGGGAGCCGTCGGGGAATTCGCCATTCTTCATACGCTCGAGCAGATCCATATTTTCTTCCATATCGCGATCGCGGTATGGAGAATTTTTTCCGGGCGCTGTCAATGTGCCGCGATTCTTGCTCACTTCTTCAGGAGTCTGGTCGTCCACGTAGGCTTTTCCAGCCAGCACCAGTTTCTGCGCCCATTCATACAACAAATCAAAGTAATCAGACGCGTATGTCACCTTTACCCACTCGATGCCGAGCCAGCGTGCATCTTCTTCAATCGCCTCCACAAATTCAGTTTCTTCCTTTGTCGGGTTCGTATCGTCGAAACGCAGGACCAACTCGCCGCCGTTTTCCTTCGCAACGAGGTAATCGATCATGAACGCCTTGACATGCCCGATATGGAGGTAGCCGTTCGGCTCAGGTGGCAGGCGCGTGCGGACGTAGTTGAATCGTCCGTTTTTCAAGTCTTCCGTGACGGCTTCGCGGATAAAATCGGTCGGCTTTGACTCTTCTGGACTCATGTTCAATCTCTTCTCTCGGATAAATTCTTCGCATCACTTCGGCGAGCTCAGTGCAGGCATTCCCGGCCCAGCCTGCCTCGTGGTTCGGGAACTTTTTTGCAACTGAGGGCGTCGCTCAATTATAACAAACGTACTATAATTCCCTTTGGAGGTAAGAATGACTGAATCAAACGAAAAACAGGAAAAATTCCTTGGCGCATATTTCGACCGCGACTCCGTCCTCAAATTGTCGCGCTGGTCGGACGGTTTGTCGTGGGTTGTGCTGACCGGCTATATCCTGTCGTGGCTGTTCTCCCTCCTGCTGTTTTTCTCGCAATATGCCAGCGGCATGATGGGCGACAAAGGCTTGAGTTTTCTCATGGGGTTCAGCATGTTTTCGCCGTACCTGACACAGCCGCTCCCCGGCATTTTCTATTTCGTCGGATTGCAGGCGGTCTCGAAAGTGTTGTTGATTTTCCTGGATGTGGAGGATAATACCCGCCGAGCTGCGCGGAAATAACCCATTCAAGAAATCCCTGCAACACATCCATGTGCCGTGTGTGGTGAGTCAGATCCCGGGTCCTTGACTTCGATCACATCCGAGGGAAGGTGGAGACTATCAATAGGCTGGTAAACGATGAGGCTTCTATAGAGAGGCTTCAGGTAGAGATTGGGCTAACCCAGATCCTTTGCAGTAACTGTCACAGGAAGAAGACCCACGGCGAAAGGAAGAGGTGGTAAAATTGCCGGCGTTCTTGGGGAATGGTGCAATGGCAGCACGTGTCTCTCTGGAAGACAAAATCTTGGTTCGAGTCCAGGTTCCCCAGCTAACCCGTCGCAAGGCGGGTTTTTGCTTTCTATTTGTAAGACTTGATAGGCGGCTATATCATGCACGTCTGTCAAATCTGAAGCTATGATCGGGTGGGGATCGGGTGGGAGGGATCGAAAAGCCTCAGCGAGGGAAGTCGTCAACACTGTTGACGGGTTTCGACTTCACAGTAACTTGTTTATTCTTTAACTCTTGAGCTTCTTCAAAGGAGTCTCTTTTATGGGAGCGGTTCTCATACCTCTTCGGGGCACATGTCCTTTGCCTCAGCAGAAAAAGTGACTTTATGCACGAAGTTTTTTATTGAAAGTTTCTCATACCTCCTGTTAGTTGCAGTTCCTGCGATTTTTCGTCTGGCGTGTTACGATAATATGCCACAAATTCTTCGGTACAATTAATCTGGAAGACGAAACTTTCGGGTAAAACCGGGGTTAGCGTCCTAAAGTATAAGGAGTAACATAATGACAGCGGAAGAAAAAGTCGTTTCAAAAACAGAATCCTTTTATGATCGCCCCGGGATCGAGAAGGGCATCATTCATCTGGGTGGTGGTATTCCCTTCGGGATCGAAGAGGTAAGCAATCCATCCATCGGCATCGGTGGCGTATATGGCACATGGGGGGAGGTTTTTGATAACGAAAGTCTGCCATCATTTATCGAAGAGCGGCTTGGGCGCCCGCTCCTGGCGGACGAAAAGTTGAACCTCTCAGAGTTGGGTTTTCGCAGCCGGCACCACGTTCCACTTGATCTGACTCGTGAACAGCATACAGACCTTGAAGTGGAAGTGGGCGCGCGGTTCCTAACCGGGGCGATCAACGCCTGTAATTGGAAGCCGTCTGAAGTGGATGGTGTGCTCATTGGCATGAGCGCGCCGGTTTCAGAAGATTACCTGAACCTGATCACAAGAGCGGCAGGCATCCCGGATTCCGCTCTCAAAGTGTCTACGCACAAGGCATGCGATGGCTCGACCAGCTGTTTGCACCTCGCGCTCAACCCCGATCTACCGGAAAACCTGCAGCTTGACTTGAACATTGCCGAGGAACTTCGTGGGAAAAAGATTCTGGTGGGAGGGATCGAAGGGTTGAGCCGCTTTGTCGGCTCCTCGCACGATGCCAATGCCCTGCAGTTGTTCGGCAATGCTGCCGGCGTGGTTGGTGTCATCCCGGGCAGAACCATGAAATTTCTCGCGGGAAAATCGCACGAAGTGTTTGACGATGAAGGCGTCTTGCAGGTACAAATGTATTATCCTCATTCCGGCCAAAAGTCGGGCAGTGATACGAATATCGATGTTACCGAGCCGCTGGAAAATAACATCCGCATTGCCGGGTTGATGCACGAGCCCAGCGACGGCTCGTCCATTGCCATGGCGGGACCGATGGGCATGGTCAAGTTGTTCGTCCGCACAGGCGTGCAGGTGGTGCGCGAAGTATATGCATCCTACCAGGCAAAGCTGGAGGAATTGGGCATGGCAGGCAGGTCGCTGGCAGTGGCGATTGTGCATCACGCTAATTACAAGATCAACAAACTCAAGGAAAAGCACCTGCAAAATGAGGGGATCGTCCTGCCCATGCCGTGGCTGTTGAGCGACTTTGGAAATGTAAGCGCCGCGTCCAACATGATCGCCTTTCTGCGCGAACTCCCGAACCTGAAACCCTTCGACCACATCCTGATTGACGGGTTCGGTGCGGGCACATATTACGACGCGCTGGCGATTGAGTTGGGAGGGTAGTTCCCACTTTCGGAGCAGACTCAGGCGTCCCTGCGCGTGACGCGCTTAGTAATTCAGATTCCGCCCACCACAGGCGGAATTTTCATTTTTTTGTAACTTTCCAATCGGGCAATGCGTCCTGTACGTGGTGTGAATGGATGATTTATCGAGGGCAGTTGCCAGGCATGTATCGCTTAAAGCCCAATCAGGATATTGTTCACTTGATCTTGCGCTTGAAGGCGTACGAAGATGAGTACCCGTTTACCATGTTTGTGGCGCGGCGGGAGACATTTCAATCCATGTTATTCCGCGTGCTCCGCCGGTGGTTGGGAAGATAGATAAGACACGATAGGTGTCTTCTTGTTATTAGCTGTAGAAAGCTGTCCGGTAAAAAAATCGGAGCAGAGATTATCTCCGCTCCGATTTGATTCAGGCGCTTGCTTTTCTTCCAAACCATGTTTCCCACTCGCGCTTTTCCCATAACACCAGGATGGGCGCAGCGATGAAAATGGACGAGTACGTGCCGCTGAATAAACCCACCAGCAGGATCACTGCGAACTCCTGAAGGGTGATCCCCCCAAACAATGCAAGTGCAAGCAGGAGGAATTCCACCGTCATCAACTGGGTGTTGATCGAGCGCTGGAGGGTCTGTACGATGGAGTGATTGACGAGTTTCTCGTAATCGAGCCGCCGGAAAATCGAAGTGTTCTCGCGGATGCGGTCGAATACCACCACCTTGTCCTGCACCGAAAATCCGATGACGGTGAGCAGGGCGGTGAGGAAAAGCGCGTCGATCTGCCAATCGAGAAAAATGGACCCAATTCCAACAATGCTGAATACCACCGCCACATCGTGCGCCATGGCGATGATGGCACAGATACCGTAACGGAAGGCATTCGGCACGTTTCGGAAAACGTAGGTGATGAACAGGATCACTCCCAGCGCAGCCGCTGCCACCGCGAGCGCGGCACGGGACGCAACCTGCGACCCGATGCTCGGACCGACGCTGTCGAACCGGATCACCGCCACGCTCGAACCTGATTCTGCCTCCAGAGCTGAGATAATAACATCGCGTAGTTCGTTATCGAGGAACGACGAGCGAATGAGCAACGTGCCGTCTTCGGTGGTCTGAACCTGCGCGTCATCGATGCCGGCAGTTTCATACAAAGCTACTACTTCGGCTGGCTGAGGCGTTCTGCCCTGGTCGAACTGCACTTCGAGCAGGGAGCCGCCTGTGAAATCGATGGCAAGGGGGAGTCCCTGTGTGGCAAGGATGACCAGCCCTGGCAGGATGACCAGGACCGAAATCAGAAAATAAAGATAACGTCTGCTGAGGATGTCAATCATATTCGCGTCCTGTTAGATGCCGAACCAGCGTGCGAAGTTGGTCGGTTTGAAGGTTTGAAGGAACAAGGCAAGCAGGCTGCGGGTGATGAACACCGCCGTGAAGAGGGAGATGCCGACGCCTAATGCCAGCGTGAGTGAGAAGCCTTTCACAATCGTCGCGCCAAAGCTGGAACCGAACCAGTACAAGATCAAAGAAGTGATGATCGTCGTCACATTCGATTCCCAAATGGAGGGCCAGGC
>DATKED010000221.1:0-5117 GCA_035512375.1 Anaerolineales bacterium | reverse complement strand
CGGAGCGCGGTTACATCGATGATGTCATCGAGCCAAAGGAGACACGTCCGCGCCTGATCCACGCGCTGGAGATGCTCAGTAATAAGCGCGACGCCAACCCGGCAAAGAAGCACGGAAATATTCCACTCTAAGCTATCAGCCATAAGTTGTCAGCCTTGTGCTGAGCTGAACGCTGACTGCTGACCGCTTGAGGTGTAGTCATGTTCAAGAAAGTTTTAGTTGCCAATCGTGGAGAGATCGCTGTCCGCATCATTCGCGCCTGCCGGGAGCTGGGGATCGAGACGGTGGCAGTCTATTCCGAAGCAGACCGCCGCGCATTGCACGTCCGTTACGCGGATGAAGCCTATTTGTTGGGACCCGCTCAGTCGCGTGAATCCTATCTTCGGGCAGACAAGCTCATTGACATCGCGCGTACCTGCGGCGCGGATGCCGTCCATCCGGGATATGGATTTCTCGCAGAACGCGATGATTTTGCTCAGGCTTGTGCAGATGCCGACATTGCATTCATCGGACCCAAACCTTCGTCCATTGCGGCAATGGGTGACAAAGCCAAGGCGCGCGCCACGGTGATCAAGGCGGGTCTGCCAGTCGTGCCGGGCACGGAAGGGGTAGGCAACATGACCGATGAGGAATTGCTGAAGGAAGCTCCACAGATTGGATTCCCACTTCTGATCAAGGCGACGGCAGGTGGTGGTGGAAAAGGCATGAGGGAGGTAAAAAGCCTGGAGGAAATGCCGAATCTTCTACAATCTGCAAGACGCGAGGCGGAATCCGCCTTTGGCGATGGGAACGTCTATCTGGAGAAGCTGGTCGAGGGCGCGCGCCATATCGAATTCCAAATCCTCGCAGATACGCATGGAAACGTCATCCACCTGGGCGAACGCGAATGTTCTTTACAGCGGCGTCACCAAAAATTATTGGAAGAGGCGCCCTCGCCAGCTCTCGATGATGAACTGCGTGAGACCATGGGAAACGTAGCCGTCAAAACTGCCAAGGCAGTGGATTATCTCAATGCAGGCACCATCGAATTCCTGGTCGATAAGGATAAGAATTTTTATTTCCTTGAGATGAACACGCGTTTGCAGGTGGAGCATCCGGTCACGGAGATGGTCACAGGCATTGACATCGTGAAGGAACAGATCCGCGTTGCGCGCGGGCGTACGCTGAGCTACAAGCAGGAGGACGTAAAGTTCAATGGTCACGCGATCGAATGCAGGATCAATGCAGAAGACCCATACAACAGCTTCATGCCGTCCACGGGGCGTATTACACATAGCCTGCTCCCAACAGGTCCCGGCGTGCGCGTGGATACCGGGGTTTATCCCGGCTTTGAGATCACGCCATTTTACGACCCCATGATCGCCAAGTTGATCGTATGGGGCGAGACGCGGGCGCAAGCCATTTTGCGCATGCGGCGCGCTCTGGAGGAATACCGCATCGTCGGAGTGCGGACGAACATCCCATTCCATCAGACAATGATGGACTCGCACCGTTTCATGGCTGGACAATACGATACGCGATTTGTCGAAGAACGCTTCTCAATGGATGAAGCTGACGATGGCAAAGACGCTCATGTGGAGACCGCCGCCATCCTTGCTACATTGGTGGCGCACCAGGAGACCGAACGCTCTGCCAACATTGTCAATCGGAATGAGCGTGATGCAAGCAACTGGAAATGGGTTGGGCGCTGGGAGAGAATGCATAGGTAGCTGACCTGTCATGCTGAGAAGTGGCGTTTCTGGCGCCACGATGAAACATCTCCAGCCAAGGCTTTTTGCTCTGCTCCAGAGTGACAAATTAGAATGAGATAAACATATGAAATATATAACGACTGTTGAGGACAAACAATTTCTGGTTGAGATCATCGATGAAAAGCACGTCAGTGTCGATGGTAAGGTCTATGAGGTGGATTTTGAATCTGTGAGTGGGCAGCCAGTTTATTCACTCATTGTGGATGGGAAGTCTCACGAGTCGTATGTAGCGCCGGGGGATAACAATTGGGAGGTGCTTTTGCGCGGACGGCTGTATCCCGTAACGGTGGAGGATGAACGTGAAAAACGTCTGCGCGGCGCGGCAGGCGGGGGGGTGGCAGAGACCGGTGAATTTCTTCTCAGAGCACCGATGCCCGGCTTGGTTGTCGCGATCCTTGTGGAGGAGGGGCAGGCAGTTAAAAAAGGACAGGTGCTGCTTATTCTCGAATCGATGAAAATGCAAAATGAGTTGAAATCGCCTCGTGATGGAACACTCGGGCGCGTACGTGTAAAGGCGGGTGAAACGGTCGAGCAAAAACAAACTCTGTTGAGTATCGTATAATGCCTGCGAGTGGGCAGGAGACCGAAGCCAAGTTTTACGTTCGCGATTTGAAGAGGATCAAGTCTCGCCTCGAAGAGTTGGATGCGCAGTTAATCCAGGAACGTGTACTGGAGACGAACACCCGCTTCGACCTGCCTGGAGCCAGACTCCGTGCGGAAGGGCGTGTCCTCCGCCTCCGGCGCGATACGGATGTGCGGCTCACCTATAAGAGTGCCAGCAAAAGAGAAGACGGTGTCTTGAGTCGGGAAGAAATCGAATTTGTCGTGGAGGATTTTGAGAAAGCGAAACGATTCCTCGAAGCGCTTGGTTATCAAAAACTGTTCTACTACGAAAAATTCCGTACAACGTATGCCTTACAGCCTTCCGAAGGTTTTGTACTGTCTCATGCGGTAATGGGAGCGAAACCTTCGGAAGACTCGATCTACGTAATGCTCGACGAGTTGCCCTATGGAAACTTTGTTGAAATAGAAGGTGCGACGGTTACATCAATACGCGCGCTTGCCAGGCAACTCAACTTGAACTGGGAGGCCGCCATTGCCACAAGCTACAGTGCTTTGTTTGAACGGGCGCGGAAATCATTGAACTTGCCATTTCACGATCTGTCCTTTGCAGAATTCCGGGATATAGGAGTTGATGCGCTGCATCTGGGCGTACGCGCAGCAGATGCCTGACAAGAATGCTTGAAGACAATGTCCATGTATCCAAATTACACAAAATACATCTTTCGGGAACGCTCGGGTGGAATTGTCGACTCTTGCGTTACGACGGTTCCACACAATCTCCTCGGAATAGGACATACTGCGTTAATTCCTCCCGGGAGAAATCCTCGAGGTCCCTCCAAAGGTACGGCACAATGTTCATAGCCGCGCAGCACCCTATGAAGGATTCACCATCCGGGTTCCCATCACCAGAGGAAATGATAAAGCAGAGGAGGGCATTTAGTCGAAAATCATTCCATACTCATTGAATTTTCGTTAAAAACCACGTATACTGATGTTGCTTCTTCCAAATCCACTCAGAGAAGAAAGGGTTCGCGTCATGCACAAGCATTCCCCTATCAATTGTATTGTTCCTCCCCATATGTTGAAAAACATTGCAACCAAAGGCACAGAAATTCAGAAGACTCTAGCCATTGATACGCTTAAATTATCTGCACAAATGCGCGGTCAGCGGCAGGCTCTGGCGGATTTTGGCGCTGCTACATTTCGGGTCGCCGTCGGAGGCAAGGATCGCGTAATTTACGATGCCAAGAATGGTTCCAGTCTCCCGGGTACGATAGTACGTAAGGAAGGCGATGGTCCCACCGGGGATATTGCTGTGAGCGAAGCCTATGATGGAAGCGGCATCACTTATGACCTGTTCAACGATGTCTATCAAAGGAATTCCATTGATGGGAACGGGATGCGCCTGGACTCAACCGTACATTACCGACAAGGCTACGACAACGCCTTTTGGGACGGTGAGCAGATGGTCTATGGTGATGGCGATGAGAACCTGCCCGAGGAAGAGCGTCTTTTCAACCGGTTTACGATTGCGATTGATATTATTGGACACGAACTGACGCATGGTGTAACCCAGTTTGAGGCCAAATTACAGTATTTCCAACAACCCGGCGCTTTGAATGAATCGATGTCTGATGTGTTCGGCTCGCTTGTAAAACAATATCAGCTTGGTCAGACGGCCTCCGAAGCGGATTGGATCATCGGTGGCGGGCTGCTCACGGAAAATGTGAACGGAGTCGGCATTCGCTCGATGAAATCGCCCGGTACCGCATATGACGACCCGGTCCTTGGCAAGGACCCGCAACCAGGTCATATGAGGGACTACGTCAACACCCTCAGTGACAATGGAGGCGTCCATATCAATTCCGGGATTCCCAATCGCGCTTTTTATATCACTGCCTTGGAATTGGGTGGAAACGCCTGGGCAAAGGCGGGGCAGATCTGGTATGTCACTTTGAAGGATAAGCTCGGCGCCACTTCCAAGTTCCAGGATTGCGCAGACCTGACGTATCAGGCAGCCGCGGAACTATTCGGGGCAGGGAGTATCGAACAGCAGGCTGTGCAGAAAGGTTGGGCAGAAGTTGGGCTGACAGTCGGTGGAAGTGGTCCTCCGCCAGATCCCGAACCAGGGGGCGGATGTCTTGAGGCGTTGCTCCGCCTGATCGGCGCAGCCCCTGCGAAAAGATAGCGAGGTAGCAATGCAAGTTGAACGGATCAAGTTCGAACGTACCGGCGGTTTTGCTGGAATGAGGATCGCCAGAGACCTCAAGCTGGATGATATGTCTGATGAACAGGCTCATAGATTGTCGGAATTACTCGACGATCTCGATTTTGAAGAACTGCCTGAGAAAATGACCGACACAGAATCCATGTCGGATCAATTTACCTACATAATTACGGTTGAGACGCAAAGGGGAGAACATACCGTGATCACGGGAGATAGCTCTGCACCTGAAAAAATGCAGGAGTTGCTGCAACTGCTCAATCGCCTGGCAAGAACCCGGAAAAAACAATAATACCCAGGACCTCCAAGCATCTGCGCGGAGGTCTTCTTAAATCTCAAATTATGGTCGTGCTACAAAGTGCGGCACGAATTTGCAAAAATATGAGTGTGGATCAGCCTTTAAATGATTCAAAGGTTAAGCAATTGATCAGACAGGCGGTAAAATAGACTCATGCACACGAAAAAACTCTATGGCGGTATTGAAGCAGGTGGTACGAAGTTCGTGTGTGTGGTCGCCAGTGGACCGAGTCATATTGTTGATGAAATGCGTTATATGACTGCCGCGCCCGAAGAAACAT
>DATKED010000220.1:0-4959 GCA_035512375.1 Anaerolineales bacterium | reverse complement strand
TTTGAGTGGCCGCACCTTTATCACCTTGCGCGCCGCCTTGGCTTTATAGGTCATCGGCTCTTTGGTGAACGGGTTGATGCCTTCATGCTTGCGCGTGGCAGGCTTGTCAACGATATTCAGCTTGAGAAGACCTGGGATGAGAACCTCGCCGGGTCCTCGCTTGCCAAGTTGTTGGGCAACCATCGTGTTGATCGTATCGAGCGCTGACGAGGCTTGCTTCTTATTGAGACCGCTTTTCTCAGCCAGGGTGGTCACAAACTGGGACTTGCTCATTCTTTGTTTAGTCATTTCGTATCTCCTTTTGTTCATCAATTGTTCTTCTTATCATGAAAAACTATTTTACTTACCGTTGGCTTGCGAAATTTCCTTAACCATTTCGGCAGTTTTTTCCGGCTGGTCAACACGTGTGGCAACATCGGCCTGTGCAATAATTCCCAGAATCTTGTTGTCGCTGTCCACCACCGGAATACGACGTAGTTGATGCTCAGCCATGGCATCCAGTGCTTTCTGCAAATCATCGTCGGGGAGAAGGGTCACAACATCGCGGGTCATGACCGCCTCTACTTTTGTGGACCTGGCATCGAGCCCTTCGGCTACGATCTTCAAAGCCAGATCACGGTCGGTTACGATACCCACCAGTTTCCGTGTTTGCTCGTCTTCCACAACAAGGACCGAACCGATATTTCCGGTCTTCATCAATTCCGCTGCTTTTATTGCCATGTCATCTGACAGGCAATAGACCGGGTTCTGTGTCATTATGTCATTACACTTCGTCATGGAATACTCTCCTTTCAAATCCGGGATTCCTGCCCCTTGTTTCATAAATTACTCAACTTTTTCGAACAAGGTATGTGTACATTCAAGCCTGCGGTTTAATTAATTCCGCAGGACGTCGGTACACAATTGGCATTATCGCAGGACGCCAATCAAAAACAGCACGAGCAGTACGATCAGAATAGTGTATAACATTGGAATCTCCTTTCTTGTATGTATGTGTGGGGAGGCAGATTGTCTGCCCCTCTCCTGTTTCGCACAATTTGCGGCTTTACACGATCCCTAACAGACTTAATACGACGATGATGACCACGATGACGAGCAGTACGTGTACGGCATTTCCCGAACGCGGAATGCCACGGAAGACATTCGGGCCAAAATAACCAAGCAACCATAGAACGAGTAGAATTACAATAATCCAGGTAAGCATGAGATTTCTCCTATTTTGATTTGTTCGTTCTATGATCCATCATACAGCAAACACTCCCCGGCCGCATCCATCGGCAGGGGAGTGTTCATCTCCGCTGGTTGGGGGAGGGCAGTCTGAGGCGAGCAGTATGCAAATTCCGCCGGCCCAACTAGTTTCCAGGTGCAGTAAAGGTTGCAGGGACACACGTAAAACCGAGGCCCATCGAATATGAGTCTTTCACGCCATCCTGGTTCGGATGGAACTGACCGGATGCATCAAGTAGGTCCAGATCGGGAGAGGCAGCGATCATCAACAAGGGATTCGTCTCAATCTCCTGGGTGGTAATTGTCCCGTTATTATCCGAGTCGAAGACTTTCAGAAGGGTGTTTTCCGCACCCTTGTCAGCCTTGATGATTTGATTGAGTCCTTCAGCAATAGCCGGTAGAAGCTTGCCGCGGAACTCCTCTACGGTCACACCGCCGCCCAGCTTGCCATTGGTACAGCCTTTCGCGCTCAAGTCAACTTCGAGACGCACCCCGATCAAATCCACCTCAACAAGCTGGCCTAGCAGAAAAATCTGGGCTTGTGACGTGCCCGGGCCGCCCGTGAAGTGACCATTCGCAATGGAGCCAACGATCGGCGAATCGGTGGACGCAGTGGAATCAACCGTAAACTTGTCAGAACCGTCAAAATTGGGCGTGAACTGGGTCTTTTCCCCCAGGAATAGGGACCACGAAACACTCGGGTCATTCAGGAGATCGTCGGCCTTCACCACATGAAGAGAGACCAACTGACCGGTGGTAATTACTTGATCGAGGGATGCCTGCAATTCGACGCCCTGTGTTGCGGACGCAAGCATGGTGAGCAGGTCACCGAACATATTGTCAGGCTGTTGTTTCGAATCCCCATCCACGTTCAATGCGAACGATTCCGTCTGCGCCGGCGTTGTCGGTATCATCAGTCTGTTGGTGACAAAAAGGGATTGTACGCCCGTGGCAGGCTGGACTACAGCCGTCTGTGTCGGGGCGGGCTGTGCAGGCGCCGATTTTAATGCGCTGCAAGCCGTCATCAATAGCAAAACCAGGCTGGTATTTATAACAAAAACATTTTTCATCTTCATGTATGCTCTCCTTCTTCTATTCAGATCTGTCTAGTAATTGCTCATGACAATTTGTGGAGATTCGGATGCGACACAAATTCTTCCATGCATGATATGCGCCGCGAGGCTACTCGCCAGTGATACGCGGTTTAATAATTCATCCTATCCTAAACACGCGTAGACTACACCCATCGCCCGGGGAGTATTTTTGTCCATCACTTGGGGGAGAAGACCCAGACAAAGTTAACAGTTCATGCCTGAAATCTTACTTGCGTATTTCGTCCACTGTTTCCGTTTGCCGCTTTTTATACTGAAAGTAGGAAACACTTAAGAAAGCGCCAAAGAGAAAGATCAGGCTGCTCAGGTATGCCCATGCCAGAAAGGTGATAATAGCCGTCACTGAACCATAAACCAGGTTCGAAACGGAGATGTAGGTGGAAACAAAATATAAAAAGCCTTTCTTGGCCAGTTCCCACAGGAAACCGGCCCCGACCGCCCCAGGTAAAATCTCGCGCCAGCCGGATGCTCCATGCGGGAGAACCATGTAGAGCACCATAAACAATATAACATCGAGCAGGATGGCCAGAACCAGACTGATACCACCTCCCATCTCAATGATTTGCCCGGGTAGAACGTCGCGAAGGTGGGCTATCATACTGCCGGTAACTGAAGCCAGGAAGAGAGGTGGGCCGACAAGGAATAGAACCAATAATATGGCCAGGCCACGTCGCTTCCAGACTGCGCGGCGCTGTTTAACCCCCCAGATTTCATTCAAGGTATGTGTAAATGTGTAAAAAACTGTGGAGCCAGCCCAAATGAGACCAACAAAAGCGAAGCCGGTAATGGGTCCGCGTGCCTTGATAATTTCATCAATATTTTGTCCCAACAACTGACCCAGGGCTGGCGCTATAAACTCCATCCTTCGAAGGATGAGTGTCAGGTCGATCGAAGGGTCAAGGCTGAAACTGGCTATGGAAATGGCCAGGAGGGTTATGGGAAAGAGGGAGAAGAGGGCAAAATAGGCGATTGCTGCGGCTTTAATCGCAGTATCAGGCTTTAGAGTTTCCTTTGCCGCGTCCGCCAACATCCATGACCAGCCGCGTGTCAATTCATTAATCCTGTTTGCGCTGCGGATACTTAGTTGCCGTAGCTGTGCAAGATAGTTAACCATTCTGGATGCGGTCATAATCCACTTATTCACGGTTTGGATATCGGTGACGCGTCGTCGCCGGGGGCAGACCGGGACGGATGGAATGGATCAGGTGCTTCAGCCGGCGGCAGGATCCCTTGCAAAATTGGTTCAGCCTTCTCAATTAGCTGAGTAAGCCGCTCCATACTGCTCATCATTAATGGTGGGGGCTGTTCCTCCATTTTTTTTATGGCTGTCCAAAGTTGTACCTGTCGTTCTTTGAGATCCGAGACTTGAGCGGAGGCTTTTGGAGCAAGACGGTCGCTGACCAGACGGCGCCACAGGATTTGACAGATAACCGATAAAGGCGGCGCTATGATAATGCCGACAATGCCGAATGCATCTGCCATCGCCAGGAGAATGACCAAAGTTAAAACAGGATTATTCCACCTGCGCTTGTAAATACGCGGCTCGACCCATACTTTCAGAACAAGTACGACAACGAGCGTATAGATAACGGTTACCAGGCCAAGCTGAACACTGGTCAACAGTCCAATGAGAAGCGGGAGAACCACAGCCAGGGCTCCCCCCACTGTGGGAATCAGCCAGACCAGCGCGCCGATCAGCGCCAGCAATGTTGGGTATGAGGATCCGAGCAGCCAATAACCAACACCTAAAAGCATCCCTGCCAACAGGCTTTGGATGATCTCGTTGCGAATGTAGGTGCCGATATCCGGCTCGATCGCCCGCCAGATATCACGAGCCTGGTTGCGTTGTCCAGATGGAAGCAGCGAAAGCCAGAGTCGTTCAAAATGGATTTGATTGATGGTCCAATAGATGCTCAGGAACAGAATAACGAACACGGAGCTCACAACACTGCCAATGCCCTGCGTGAAGCTGAGTACGGCGGGCAATATAAGTTGCCCCTGCTCGCCTGTGATCGCTTCAAAGAGCTTATCCGGTGTTGGCAGTCTTGCAACCAGCACCTGTTGGAACGAACTGCCCTCCAGCCAGGGTGGCAGCCGCCAGGTACCCAGTACCGATACCGTCTGGCTTAATTGTTGTATCTCACTGATCGCAATCCTGCCAACCAGGAAAAGCAGGAACCCGAAAATCCCCAAGCTAACCAGGTAGAACAAGATCAATATCACACGTAACGCGATGCTGCGCCTGGACCAGTCTTTCATTAATGGACGGACGGTCGCCGCAAGCGCGAGCGATACCAGAAGGTAAACAACCACAATACGGAACTGCCAAAGCACCACCAGCGCCAGCAGTGTAGTCATTACCGCTGTACCAAATATAACCAGCTGTTTTGTCATGGTTCGTCCGAAGCGCTGGCTTGAGCCAATAAAGCATCGAGATCGGTTGTTATCGTCTCGATCTCATCCATCACCTGATCGATCTGTTTGACCCTCAGGTCCGAACCCCTTTTCTTATGCCGCGCCTGTTTGCGCAGGTCCTGCGCCAAATCCTGCGCTTCATAACGGAGCCGGCTGGCATAATCGCGTCCGGTTGAGACCTCCGGTTCCATCGTAGATGGATGAA
>DATKED010000219.1:0-4926 GCA_035512375.1 Anaerolineales bacterium | reverse complement strand
AAAGCTATCGACTTTCAGTCGATAGTCGTTTACTTCTCGATCGGGGCGTCCACCAGGTTGCCCCATTCGGTCCACGAACCGTCGTAGTTCTTGACGTCTGGATAGCCGAGCAGATACTTTAGCACAAACCAGGTCAGGGATGAGCGTTCACCAATCCGGCAGTAGGCGATCACCTCTTCATCGGGCTTGACTCCCTTTCCTTCGTAGAGGGCACGCAGTTCCTCGGGAGTCTTGAACGTGCTATCCGCCTCATTCACCGCCTGTGCCCATGGAATGCTCACGGCGCCGGGGATGTGTCCGCCACGCGTCGCTCCCTCCTGGGGATAGTTTGGCATGGAGATGAGCTCCCCCGAATATTCCTTCGGGGAGCGGACGTCCACGAGAGGCTTTTTTGCGTTGCTCTGCTTGAGCACATCGCCTCGAAACGCGCGGATGGACTGATCCGGCTCTTTCGCCTGATAGTTTGTCTTCTCATAGGATGCGACGTCTTTCACGAGGGTCCGATTCTCCTTTTCCCATTTGGCGCGTCCACCGTTCATGATCCTCACATTTTGATGACCATAATACTGGAAAAGCCATAGCGCGTAACAGGCGAACCAGTTGGACTTATCGCCATAGAAGACAACCGTCGTATCGTTGGTGATACCCAGGATGGATGCCACTTCTTCGAACTTCTCTTTGGTGAGAAAGTCGCGGCGCAGCGGGTGCTGAAGTGTAGTGAACCAATCCACCTGCACCGCGCCGGGGATGTGACCGATCGGGTACAGCAGGGGGTCTTCATCTGACTCAATGATGCGGATGTCCGGGTCGTTCAAATGCTCAGCGACCCATTCGGTTTCCACAAGGTATTCGGGGTGAACGTATGACATGTTATTCTTTCCTTTTTATCAATAAAGTTTTGGTGTGATTATCTTTTTCACGTCTTGGATGCACTTTCCGCTAAATGACGACGCGGAGGGGCAAACAAAAGCAGTCAACGAAAAACAAAAGGACAGCGAGCTATCCTGCACAGACCTATTGTGCGCGGGGGACGTTCCACTGCCCTGCAAATTCCCCATGCGGGGAACCGTTGACTGCTTATCGGGAAAAGAGTTCAGGCGGTGGTTACGAACCCCGCCATGGACAGGAGCAATAGTTAAATCGGATTTTGAGCATAGGCTGATGACGAAGGTTATTTTACAAATCTTACTATATCTGTCAAGTTAAAAATTCCTGATGCCAGGCTCATGAAAGACGGTCATTTTGAAACAGTAGTGAGAATAGGATGACCTTATTCCCCGAACAGCCGCGCAAACCCTGGATAAGGAACCAGCGGAATTATCTCAAAGCGGATCAGTCCTGCTTGCACCAGCGGCAGGGATGCCAGTGTTTGTTGCGCCTCGCTTACATCTGCACATTCGAGGATGAGCACTGCCTCAGAACGGTCGGCGCGGAAGTACAATTCACGGATCGTGCCGCTTTGATACAGTTCCCAGGCACGCCTGGCTTCCGCCTTGATATGTGGAGTGAATTGCTCGGGCTTTGCATTTTCTGCTTCGATTTCCATGGCAAGGAATTTCATTGCTGCCTCCCTTTATGTTGTTGCTGAAGCTTCTGCCTCCACCGACGCAGGGACAAAACGCCGCTGCCTGCCCAGCCAAAGATGCAAGGCATAGAAGCTGATCGCAGAAACCGCGCAAAGGATACCACCCAGATACCACAACAGATTCGGGTCATAGTTATCGAGGATGAGACCTGCCGCCGCGGGACCAAACGTGGCTGGGAGCGTCCAGCCCAGATCGTAGATCGCCATGTAGCGGCCGCGCATCTCGGCGGGCGCAAAATTGGCAGCCAGTACCTTGTTGGTCGGGAAGAAGATCATTTCACCAACCGTTGCGATGATAACGGCCAGCAGGAAGAATTCAAAACCTCGTACAAACCCGATCATGGTGAAGCCAGCCATCAAGAACAGCGCACCAACTGTCATCATCAGGAAGGGTGGATATTTGCGGATGGTACGGCTGATCCAGAGCTGGAGGAGGACCACCTCCAGCCCGGTGATGGAAAGCATCAAGCCATAACTTTTCGAGCTTATATTGTGAACATCCCGCAGGTAGACTGCAAGCGCGCCATATTGTTGCTGGTACACGATCAGCACGATCATCCCCGCGAGCGTAAACCCCATATACGCCAGGTCGCGCAATACAACGCGATAACCGATGACGGTCGTCAGGAAGGACTCACTTTTCTTTTCTTCGATATGGGATGCCGGCTTTGTCTCAGGCAGGAAACGATACAGGATGACGGCAACGGTGAGGCTTAAGACAGCATCCGCGATGAACAATGCCAGGAACGATCGGGTAGCGATCAGTCCGCCGAGAGCCGTTCCCACGATCCAGGCATAGTTGAAGACCACGCGCGTGATCCCAAACCCCTCCTGTCGCTTGGATTCTGGCAGGATGTCTGCCATCATGGCATCGTGCGCGGGCGCAGAGACTCTCGAAAGCAGTCCCACGATCGTAACGAGGAAGTAGAGGATTCTCACATCCGAAGCAAGACCAAACAAGAGACTGCTCAGCGCGCTAAAGACAAGCCCGAAGAGGATCAGCCGCCTGCGTCCGAACCGATCAGTGAGGGCGCCTCCGATCATGCTGCCGACCAGACCGAACAGGGAGGACATCCCCAGCAGGACACCTGCCTCCGTCATACCGACGCCAAATTTCTGGGTGATGTACAAGGCAAAGAATGGGAACAGCAATGTACTGCCGATGGAATCGATGAAGAGCGTGCCGACGATGATCCAAAAAAGTGGAGGGAATTCAGCGTAGGTGCTTTTGAGTTTCGTGAACATGGCTGTCGTTTGTAAAGGGATTGGAAATCTTTTGTCCTGCCTGCAATCCCTAGGTAGGATGATAACCTAAATAAAGAAAGAATTTAATAGTAAAAGAGGGGCAGTTCTTTTCAAAGATGTAATCGGGAATGCTTTATATGGATCAAGAACCTCGCTGTGAAGCGAGGTTCTTGATTGATTAAGATTCGTTTGTTGACCTATCGAATGCGATCACATCCAACCCGGTGCGGGATTTCTGCGTAGTGTCCGTAAAGTTGTGCAGATACGAATTTTGCATCTTCCGCTTTCAGGTTCAAAATCCCATACTCCTGGCACAGGGAATACATCTGATGACCCAGCACAAGAGATTCATGGAAAACAGCCATGAGCGTCCCAGAATCATCGTCTGCGGCGATGCGATTAATGGATAGAGTCCTGCATTCCGTACATTGATGGATCAGCATCAACTCACCGCGCGAGTCGCGCTGATATTTGTTCCTGCCCATCTTCATTGTGAGCCCGATGGGCTTCATCGGCGCTTTGCACGCGGACAGGCGATCTCCCGCGGCAAACAAATCCAGGTGACATGACCACAGGCAGTATGGACAGTGGTTACGGTTGTTGACGCCGGAGAGCAGGTGCGCGCTGGACACAATGACATGACAATGTGCGCACTTAAAGTCTCCGAAGGTTGCGGCACGGGCTCTCATAGTTCCTCCCGCAGATGCGTATAGCTTTGATAGCGATAGGGGCTGATGTCACCAGCCATCACCGCTTTTCGAATGGCGCAACCTGGCTCCCCCTCATGGTGACAGCTTAAGCCGAACTTGCATTGACCCACATAATCAGCCATCTCCGGGAACAGATATGCCAGTTCTTCAGCGGTGATCTCCCAGAGACCGAATTCTCGAATGCCAGGTGTATCCACCAGCGCGCCGCCGAATTCCAGTTCGAACATTTCGAGATGCGTTGTGGTATGGCGTCCCTTGCCAAGTTCTCCACTGCTCACTGCTTTGACGCGCAGACCAAGCCCGGGCTGGATGGCATTCAGCAGGGACGTTTTCCCGACTCCGGATTTCCCAACCATCACAGACTGCTTGCCTTGCAATGCCTGCTTGAGTTCTTCGATCCCTTCGCCCGTGACCGCGCTGACCAAAAGGACCGGGTAACCAACGCGGCGATAGATTTCGATTTCCTCATCGAAGCCCGGATTCTTCCAGGTGAGGTCGAGTTTGTTGATCACGATCAGAGATTGCAGGTCTGCTGCTTCTGCGGAGACGAGGTAGCGGTCCAGCAGACCCCATTTGGGTGCCGGATTCGCGACCGAAAACACAGGCAGGATCAGGTCCGCGTTGGAGACGATGACCTGTTCGAAAACCCGTTGACCGGGCACGGGCGCCGGGCGGGAGAGTTTTGAGTCCCGTGGCAGGATCTCGACGATCATGCCGCACCCAGCACCTGCCTCCACATAGCGGACGCGGTCGCCTATGGCAACCGGATCCACATGGTCGATCTCGCGCACCTCCTGCACGGTGTGGCGCAGCGATGCCGGATCGGCGGTGGGGAAGATCAGTTGTTTATGGATCAGGGACGAGAGCGAGCAGTCTATCTCCCATCCGCCGGTTAGGGTATGGACAGTGTAATGTCCTAAAGTTTTTCGAAAGACGACGCCTACGTCGTTTTCGTCGTTGGTAGTCATTGTCAGGGTTTCCTGTAGCTGTGCTCAAGGCACGGATGTTATAAATGAGAGTTTTCGATAAACGCCCGTTTTGCAATGCGCGGGCAGAAGAGGTTCCATTTGTGTGAAGGACAAGGGCAACTTGTGCTAACATAAAATTCATTCCTTTCTTATAGAAACTGCTGCAGGTCTTGTGATTGACGGGTTTCAAACCCGCCGCGGTGAAAATAAACCAGCCACAGAAAACTTTCCGTGGCTGGTTGGTGGTTATTGAACGAACAGACGTCTTTGCGGTGACGATGCAAGCGAATAGAGCGGCTGTACTTTGTTAAATAAAAACGCCACGGACCTGGGAACGTCCGTGGCAGTTGTGAAGTTGAATCAAAAAGACTTGTTTAACTGCTGTGCAGAGACGCGCCCATAGAGTTATCGCGAACAA
>DATKED010000218.1:0-4699 GCA_035512375.1 Anaerolineales bacterium | reverse complement strand
CGGGTGCCTCTCACGAGGATTGCAGTCAATACATCGCGCTGTCCCCGCGTTGCTTTTATCTTTCCTATCAAGCCATACATCCTTTTGCTCCTATATCAGTTTTCAAAATGATAAGTCTGCCGCCTGGTTCCCTCGCTGTTTTCGATTTCAACCAACACCGTGCATCAGTGGTTAATTCGTTATTGATGCGCTTCGAACACCGCTATACTGCCGTCAAAGGAGATCAATCTGAAGGCACCGGGACAGGGTTGTGATCGACCGTGCTTGGTTATTGCTTGAATGCTAAAACATCGCTATTTGGGCTTCTGCGCGCCTGCCGTCTAGCAGCAAAAACGGAGCGGCGCGCGCTACGCTGATGCCCAATTTGCGAAGCGTGGATAGATCGCGAAGCCGCGCGGTCCGTCGTGCAAAGAGGATAGCCTCCGCGCCTTTCACACCGATTCCCGGTACACGAAGCAGTTCACGTTGTTCTGCCTTGTTGATCTCCAGCGGTTTTTCATGCAGGTTCATCTGCGCCCAGGCAAGTTTGGGGTCGGTGGGGAGGGGGAGGTTGCCGTTTTGCAGAAACGGCATCTCCTCCAGGTCGAACCCATAATCGCGGAGCAGGAACGACGCCTGGTACAGTCGATGCTCACGCAGAGGATCCACAGCCGGTTTGTTTTCCAGCGGCGTATCGCGGATGGGGAAAAACGCAGAGAAATAGGCGCGCTTCAGGCGCAGGTTTTTCATCAGCCAATCGGTGGTGGTAAGTAATTCCAGGTCGCTTTCGTCCGCTCCGCCGGCGACGAATTGCGTCACTGTGGATGGATATCTCCCGTTCCAGAATTTGTGCGCGGGCTGGCTCCGGCGGATTTCCTCCACCCACTTCAACGGACGAAGCAATTCGTCGATGAAGGTTTTGTGCGGGGCTAGTTTTGCCAGCCGTTCGGTGTTTGGTGCCTCCAGATTGATCGAGACGCGATCGGCAAGCTGCATCATCCGCTCGACTTGTCCCTTCTCAGCGCCGGGCATGATCTTCAAATGCATGTAGCCGCGGAAACCCAATCGCTTGCGCAGTATTTCTGCTGTATCGATGATTTTATTTTGCGTGTTGGCTCCACCCGCGGCGATGCCTGAGCTGAGGAAAATCCCTTCTGCCATCTTTGCCTGGTTCATCTTCATGAAAAGTTCGGCAAACTCCTGCGGCTTGAACGTGGCGCGGCGGAAGTCTCGTCCCGCGCGGAAAGGGCAGTAGTAGCAATCCCGTTCGCACGCGGACGAGAGCAGGGTCTTCAACAGCTTGACTTGTTTCCCATTGGGGAGTTGGGCAGGATGCACGAACGCCGCTCGCTTTTCCCGTTCGGTAAACTCAGGGCGAGCCTTTGGAGTGAAACAGGCAGGTTTGGCATCGCGCAGAGCGGACACTGAGCGAAGCGAAGTGGAAGTCGAAGCGTCCTCTGCGTGTTCCAAATCCATCTGGCTGGAAAGTTCGACTAATGTGTCGAGGGCGTTCATGGAGTGATTATAGAACAAGTATTCTATTTAAGCAAGCCGGCTTTTATGCACCATGCAGCTGAATACAAACAAGAAGAACTTGTCACCCAGGTAAGAGTATAAAGATGTTGATCCCTGGCGTGGCAGTTCGATTAGACCCGGGGCAGGGGACGAGCAGAAATAGGCGGAGTGACGGTGACAAAGCGGTTCTTCTTTTTATCGCGGATGGCGTGTTCGTAGACATCGAGCAGTTTTTTAGTTAATTGCTCGATATTGAAAGACTGCGCTTTTTTATATGCCGCTTCTGCAAAGCGCTGCATTCTCTCTGGATTTGCGAGAAGTTTTTTGATCCCCGCTGCCAATGCCTCAGCCTCATTTCCGACAAGATATCCCTGCTGGCCGTGCTTGAGGATATCGCGTGTACCACTTGCGTCTACTGCGACCACGGGCAGACCGGCCGCCATGGCCTCAAGTGTTGCAAGGCCCTGGGTTTCAGTGATGGAAGCAAAGCCGAACAGGTTGGCGGCTTTCATATAGGATGGGATCTCGGAAAATGGCAGCGAGCCGATAAATGTAATACGTTTTCGGATTCCAAGCTCTTTTGCCAGACCTTCAAGGCTTTTTCTTTCCGGGCCCTCGCCGATCAAAGCAAGGCGGAATTCGGGATATTCTTGTAGAACCGAAGCGGCAGCATGCAACAGGAGCGGCCAATTTTTTTCCTGTGCGAGCCTGCCCACAGAAATCATCACGATCTCTTTTCCCCAATGTCGTTTACTGCGGATCTTTTCCCCGCTGGCAGTACGATACGCTTCAAGGTCAATGCCTGTGGGAATAACAGTAAAGTTATTCTTTAGACCATAATCATTGACCAGTATTTCGCGCATACTTTCCGAGGGAATAATGATATGTTGACAATGGCGCATGAAATCCTGCAACCAACGATCTAGGGCATTCTTTAAAAAATTCTGGACTGTCTCCATTGGAAACGGAATGTAGTGTGTGTACTCACGATACTGGGTGTGGAAGGTAAATACCAGGGGCAGGTTAAGTTCCTGTGCCTTTGCCGCGGCGGTTTGCCCAAGAAGGAAGGGATGATGCGTGTGGATGACATCCAGCTTGAGGGCGGGAAGCAGGCGGTCAATAAAAGGTGAAATGGGGATCGCGGCTGGAACATCAACTCCCGTTGGCAGGCTCAGGCTTGGATAGCGAAAGATGAACGGGTCTTTGTCCATGTAATCCGCGTGTTCCTGCGCAAAGATGAATACATTGTGTCCCCTGTGGGTAAGCTCGTCACGAAATGAACGCACTGAGCGGACGACTCCGCTGATCACTGGAAGATAGGTGTTCGTGAAATTGGCGATATGCATGACTACTCCTTTTCATCCTTGCTGACAGAGGCGACGATATCGGTTTTTGTTTTCATAAAATGTTCAAGAACATAATAGGCATACACAACCATGCCGGCATTCCATGAGAGCGGCGATTCAGACTTGTACCAGAAGCTGGATAACGGTTTCCCGTCCGGACCGTACACCTCATGTACCTGTTGATCGCGCACAATGACTTCCGCAATGCGTGACAGGATGGCATGTGCCTCCTCGGGGCGTCCCACGCGGGCAAGTGCGATGACATGCCACGCGCCGATCCAAAGCCAGGCGGCATCCGTGTGATAATTCGCCACTCCAGCCAGACGGTTTTCGATCGCAATCAGGTGGAGCGGATAGGACGGATAAGCGACCTTGGTTGGAACCGGGTTCGCCATGCCGGTAATGATCAGCGCGTCCACGATGGAGTTTGCCTGCTCCGTGGATGCCAGCCCCCAGGCAATCGCCAATAGATTCCCACTGCTGGTTAATTGGTCGAGCGCGTCACTGGCGGCGTAGTATCCCAGGGCAGGACGCCAAAGATGTTCCTGAATTGCGCCTGCGACCTGCTCCGCTTTTTTTGCATAAAAAGATACTTGATCTTTCATCTCAAAATGCGCGGCGGCTTCGGACATCTCCTGCAGGGCTTTCCAGTAAATCACATTCGTATAAAGTACACGTCCATTGCGGGCAATGCTATCCGCCCAATCTGCGAAGGCTCCCTGGGTGAGTAGCCCGTCTGTAATCTCCTTGACCGATCTCTCCGTCCAGGAGATGGCTTTGCCGAGCGCCTCCCAATGTGTTCTAAGAAATTCATGGTCTTTTGCCTGAAAACTGTAGTGGATGGCCGCGATCACAATCAGACATTGACCATCCAATGAGGGTGTGCCGTGTCCGCTCAGATATTTTGGGCGCAGGGGGATTTCAGTGGATTGTTCTCTTTCGAGCAGAGAGTGTATAAAGCGCGTGACCACGCCCATGGAATGTAATTTGACCGGGAATTGCCCTTCAGGAGTCTGGTGATCGAAAAATGCTTCCAATGTGTCTTTTACCACCTTGAATTCCTTCAAAGCCAGCAGTCCATAGGATGCAAAACTAAAGTCACGCGCCCAGCTCTCGCGGAAGTTGCGGTATCCGGCATGCAGAAGCTCCCTCATTTTTCGATTGCCCATGCGCCGCGCCTCAATCGCCGACCTGAGATTATCTGCCGCAATAAATAGAGCGTGCTCCTCGCTCGTATTGAAATCCTCCGCCTTGGATAACACGGCACGCGATATCAGCCTCGGCTGTTTGAGAATGGAACGCATATATTGATACACAATCAGGGATGCGATCCCAGAGGTTGCACCAACGATCATGCCTTTGATAAAGCTGGGACGGTCAACATTCTTTCTTGAATTCATGCCGATATTATATCTTTTTTACTGAATTCACTTGCGCAAAGATGCTTTCGCCTCTACAATGTTTGTAATCGGTGGCATACCTTCAAGATCCCGGAGCAGGGGAGAGGTGACACATGGCAAAGAAATCCATTGCAATAGTTCTAATGATTGTTGGAGCCGCCTTATTAATCGGCGTTGGTTTGTTTGCATTAGATATTGCTACATCGGCGGAACCTGAAGGGCTGGGAACATGGATATTCACTGTATTAGGGTTATTGCTTGGTGCATCGACAGGAATAAAAGGCTGGTTGGATTGGAATAAGAAAGAAGTGCCATCCCAAGTTACAAATACCACTGCTAGTGATGATGCTCAAATTGCTACTGGAGAATATGGACGAAATGTTAAACAAGGTAATAACAGCCAGTACATCGAAAATTTTCACGAAGCGCCAAAAATAGGTGGCGGCTTTTCCACCATCC
>DATKED010000217.1:0-9969 GCA_035512375.1 Anaerolineales bacterium | reverse complement strand
ACCGAATCGATATGCTTGTTTGGTACGATCAGGATATGCGTGGGTGCCACAGGATGCATATCCCGAAATGCAGTGACCTGCTCATCGTGGTGGACAATGGTAGCTTTGGCTTCGTCTGCAACAATCTTGCAAAAAATGCATGAATCCGTCATTTTTGATCTAATCCTTGAGAAGTGGGATAGGAGATGGATTGCAAAAGGCTTGAGCATCATTATAAAGAAATCGATATTGCTACTATGCGCTTATCCGTCATTAAAGACAATTGACTCCTACGGAGTCCGGGCAAAGGGAAGCCTGACAAGTACTTGATCGTACGAGTTCTGGCAGGTTGCCCTTTCAGGCCGCTTCGCAGCAATCCCGCGCTACCAACACTCTAACAAACAGATTTTAACCGCTGTATATGAGTGTTATTAGAAAAATCTTACTTTCCATCTCGTCAATTTAAAAAAGGATATAATGCTCGCGAAAAGGTAGAACTATGAATGAAACGATTTTAACCTGGTTGGTATTTATCCTTGCCTTCGGCGGCTTGGTTTTGATCCATGAATTCGGTCACTTTATTGTTGCCCGCTTGTGCAAGATCGAAGTGGAGGAATTTGGCATTGGTCTCCCCACACCCGGCGCGCTGACCCTGTTTACATGGCAGGGCACACGCTTCACCCTTAACTGGCTTCCATTAGGTGGCTTTGTCCGCCCCAAAGGGGAGAATGACCCGAACGTGCCAGGCGGGCTGGCGGCTGCCAGCCCGTGGCAGCGGCTGGCAGTCCTGTTTGCCGGTCCCTTGATGAACCTGCTCGCAGCAGTTTTGATCTACAGCATTATCTTTGGCCGTGTGGGTGTCCCCGACTCAACCCGCGTGCTGGTCTCTTCCGTAGTCGAAGGTGGCCCAGCTGCCCAGGCTGGGTTTCAAGCTGATGATATCTTCATTAGTGGGAATGATCAGCCGATCCGCAACTACGATGAATTACGTGTCATTGTTGATGCCAATGAGAGCAAACCAGTTGTTTTTGTTGTTGACCGACATGGGGAACAGGTCGAATTAACTGCCACCCCTCTTATGAATTCCGAGGCAGAGCGCATCATGATCGGTGTGGGACTCGGTGTTCCATTCAAACAGTCCACTTCTCCGGTCGAGACCCTCAGCCTCGGCGCACGCTATACATACTTAAATATCCGCGCCATTATTGCTCTGCCGGCTCAAATGATCCGCGGCACGCTGGACTCCGAACAGAGCCGTCTGGTGGGTCTCAAAGGTATTTTCGATGTCCTCCAGCAGACGGTCAGTCGTGACGTGCAGGTAACCACGACTGCCCCGGCTTCGACAGACCCCATTGATCAGCCAGTTCGCACGCTTGAATTGATCGCATCGCTCTCGATCAGCCTCGGTCTCTTCAACCTGTTCCCGTTCCCCGCGCTCGACGGTGGGCGGATCATATTTGTCCTGCCTGAGCTGATCTTCCGCAAGCGCGTCTCCCCGCAGCTTGAGAATCTTGTCCATGGCATGGGTATGGCTTTCCTGCTCCTGCTCATGATCTATATCAACGTGATGGATTTCGTCAATCCCATCAATGTGATCATCCCCTAAATGAACACCACTTCCACTTCTTTTCAAAGTGTCCTGGATGCTTTGCTGGCAGACCGCAAGGATTTTCCGCGGCGCTACTTGCAGGAATTTTCGGATATTGGGACTCTGGAGCTACAAACTCTTCTGGATGTATGGCCCCAGGTCCAACCCAGCCGAAAATTGACTCTGCTCGAAGAGCTTGATGCCCTGGCTGAGACCGATACTCTCGTCTCTTTCGACGATGTTGCGCGCGCGCTCCTCACTGATCCTGAACCCGAAGTGCGGACGCGCGCCATCCGCCTGCTGGATGAATACGAAGATCCGAAAGTTGTTCCCTCCTATCTTGAAATGCTTAAGAACGATCCGGATGTCAACGTCCGCATCGCGGCGGCGAACGCCCTCAACCTGTTCGTGGATCTGGGCGAACTGGAAGAGATTTCAGAAAAGATTTATCACGAGGTCGAAGACGCGTTGCTTGCCTCAGCTGCAAGCCAGGATGATGTTCGCGTTCGCCGTACAGCCCTGGAATCGCTTGGCTACTCTTCTCGCCCTGAGGTCACAACATTGATTGACTCCGCGTTTCATCGTGAAGACCCTGCCTGGCAGGCAAGTTCCCTCGTTGCCATGGGGCGCTCGGCTGATGACCGCTGGGACGAAGAAGTTACACGTTCATTGGTCCATGTAATTGATCGTATACGCAAAGCCGCGGTGCAAGCTGCGGGAGAACTCTCGCTCCACTCTGCGCGACCGATATTGCTCAAAATGCTCGGTGAAGAGGAAGAGGCTGATATCCTCAGCGCGGTGATCTGGTCGCTTTCACAGATTGGTGGTGAGGACGTGCGGACTTATCTCGAAAATCTGTTGGATGTAATTGAGGATGATGCCGAGCAGATCGCGTTCCTTGAAGAGGCCCTCGAAAACTTGGCTTTCACCGAAGACCTGGATCGCTTCGACTTATTAGCCTTTGACCCTGAGGGTGAACTGGCAGAAATTGACGAAGAAGAGGAAAAGTAGGTCACGCTCATAACGTGACAATACTTTTTATGGCGGGTGTTCCCTACGGGGATGCTTCGCAAAAACCTGCCCCACATTTATGAGGAGTCACGGAGAAGTTATAATCTCCGTGACTTTTTGATTGGGTCAATCACATGTCCTTTCCAGTTCTCGCAGCCACCTTTGCCAACAACATACTTCCCATTATCCTGCTCAGCGGAGCAGGATTCGCCCTCGGAAAACTCCTGCATATCGATCCGCGCAGCCTGGGGCGTGTCGTCTTTTATGTCTTCAGCCCTGTGCTGATCTTCGATTTGCTCATTCAGAACCAGCTCGAGCTCACCGAGGCAGCGATCGTGATCGCTTTTGCGCTGTGTTTTATCCTCACAATCGGAATGCTTACCTGGCTCATCGGCTCCTTCCTCCAGTTGGAACGCCCTGCACTGGTCGCTATTTTGATCACAACCATGTTTGCCAATACGGGGAATTACGGTTTGCCTCTTGTCTCCTTTGCGTTTGGCGAACAAGCCCTTTCCTATGCTGGAATCTACTTTGCCACAACGACCCTGCTGTTCTATACATTGGGTGTGTTCCTGGCATCCCTGGGACATATGAGCTTCAAGGAAGCAATCCTAGGCTTATTTAAGATCCCAACGATGTACGCGGTCCTGCTTGCCATATTGATGAACGCAGGGAATATTGGCATCCCTGTGCCCGTTGCGCGCGCCGTGGAATTGGCGGCTGGCGGGACCATCCCACTGATGCTCATCCTGCTCGGGGTGCAGTTGACCCAGGTGGAATTCGCAGGGAATCAGCGGGCGCTGCAACTGAGTGTCTCGCTCCGGTTGATCATTGCCCCGCTTACCGCGTTATTATTTGCAGCCTTATTTGGGTTGCAGGGCTTTCCCCGCCAGGCAAGCGTGACGCAAGCCTCCATGCCGAGCATGGTCAGTGCAACGGTCCTTGCCACCGAATACAACCTGGATTCGAAACTTGTCACCGCAGTCGTGTTCATTAGCACGTTACTGAGTCCATTAACACTTACACCCTTGCTGGTCTTCTTGGGGCGGTGAGGATGAGACCCCGTTCTTACGTATCATTTCTCACTGTTCTCGTTATGGCAATATCAACTTTATTTAACGCGCGGCATGCGTCCGGTCAAGCCGGCATCGGGCTGGAAAACGTCGAGGCTTCGGTCCGCTTTGGAGAGTACATCACGTTCGTTGCCACGATCAAGGCTGTGATCCCCATCCAAACTGTTTCGATCATGATTTCCGACGAGTCCCAAAGTATCACACATGTGGAGCCCCTGAACCTACAGGCAGATGGACGCACAGAATATCGTTTTGACACGAAGCAAAATATTTTGCGCCCATTCACAAGCGTGAAATGGAATTACCAATTCACCTTCCCTGATGGCACCACAACGCAAAGCGCAGCGTTTTTCGTTCGATATGCCGATAACCGTTTCAACTGGCAGACGCTTGAGACTGATGCGGCAAAAGTGAATTGGTATCATGGTGATGCGACCTTCGGGCAAGCCGCGTTGGATGCTGCCCAGGCAGGTCTGGCATCGATCAGCAGATCGATGCCTCCTGACCTTGCACCACCCATCGAAATTTTTATTTATGCAAACGCAGACGACTTGCGTGGGACGCTGGTCCCTGGTGGTGAAGAATGGGTTGCGGGTCATGCAGACCCCGGGCTTGGCGTCGTGATGGTCGTTATAGCGCCCGGTGCAGAGCAAGGTATTACAATGGAGCAACGCATTCCACACGAGCTCATGCACGTCATGTTATATCGCCGTGTTGGCAGTGGATATCACAACATCCCTGCGTGGCTGCGTGAAGGGATGGCAACGCTTGCAGAACTTTATCCAAATGTGGATTATGACCGCGCCCTTGCAGACGCAACTGCGAGTAATAGCTTGATCCCGTTGAAGGAGTTGTGCGGCTCTTTCCCAGCCGACGCGGGTCAGGCGTTTCTGGCGTACGCCGAATCCCGATCGTTCACCAACTATTTGCACGAGACATACGGTTCTACCAGATTACTGAACCTCGCGGCAGCTTATGCCGACGGGGTGGACTGTGAGCGCGGTACGGAGCGTGCATTTGGCGTCTCCCTTTCAAACCTGGAAACGAACTGGCGTTCATCCGTACTAGGACAAAACACCTTTTTTTCCACGTTACAAAACATCTCACCCTACCTGGTGTTGTTATGTCTGGTATTGATCATTCCATTGATTGGTATCGTCAGTACATTGCGAAAAAAAGGAAATCGTAATGAATGAACCTATGTCAGAAGGTAATCGAGGGGTGCGTGTGCACATCTGGGTGAAGGGACGCGTACAAGGAGTTGGTTTTCGCGCCCATGTGGAGTATCACGCGCGTCAAATCGGTGGAGTCACAGGCTGGGTGCGGAATGTTGGCGATGACACGGTGGAAGCGGTCGCGGAGGCCGAGCGCGCTCAAGTAGAGCGGTTGATCCAGGTAATGAAAGATGGTCCGCGCGCCTCGCGGGTGGACGAGTCAAAGGTGCATTGGGAAGAACCAACTGGGGAGTTTGATCGGTTTGGGGTGAAGAGGAGCATATAACGGTAAAACATTTGCACATTCGAACGGTTTTCACCCTAGGCAAACCCCAGCCCTCTCTCCTTCAACGATACCCATTTCCCCTGACCGATGACCAGATGATCGAGAACTTCCACATCCAGTAATTTCCCTGCCTGCACGATCGCCCGCGTCACAGCCACGTCATCAGGGCTGGGAGTCGGGTCACCGCTCGGGTGATTGTGGATCACGATCAACGCTGAGGCGTTTTTGCGAATCGCCTCTTTGAACACTTCGCCCACTCTGATCTGTGAAGAATTGACAGAGCCTTTGTACACTTCCACGGTTTCCATTACGCGGTTTCTTCTGTCCAACAGAATCACGCGCAGATGCTCCTGCTCCAGCGCGGACATTTCATATTGCACCAGCGCAGCCGCGTCTGCAGGGGAATTAATCGCAGGGCGTTCTTCGGGGGATTCGAGAGTCAGCCGTCTGCCCAGTTCGATCGCAGCTTTGATCTGCGAGGCTTTTGCTTCGCCAAGCCCATGCTGGTCCATCAATTCTTTGAAGGGCGTGCGGTGGAGTCCGCTCAAGCCGCCGAATTTATTGAGCAAGCGCTGACCCAGGGTCACTGCACTTTCTCCCTTTACCCCCACACGCAGGAGGATGGCAATCAATTCGGCATTACTCAAAGCCTGCGGACCCAGTGAAGCCAATCGTTCGCGCGGCCGGTCGGATTCGTGCAAGTCCATGATGCGATAGATCGATGAAAAGGTGATGTCTGCCATGGTCGTTGGTTCCTTCGAGGAAAGATATAATCCTATTTTACAATGTAGCAAGTCATATGGGCTTTTCAAAAGGGAAAGCCATGAAATGAATAAATACTTTGCTTGACATCCCCTCCTGCCTCAAGTAGAATGTCATTCGCCTTGTACTGGGGCCTGTAGCGCAGTTGGGAGCGCGCCTCAATCGCACTGAGGAGGTCAGGGGTTCGAATCCCCTCAGGTCCACTGGGCAGTGAACGCTAACAACTGATCACTGAAAAGGGCCCATAGCGCAGTTGGGAGCGCGTCTCAATGGCATTGAGAAGGTCGGGGGTTCGAATCCCCCTGGGTCCACCTGCGAGAGCGATTGCCGAGTTGATGAAGGTGGTCGCTCTTGTGCTATAATAGCGCGACATAATTAAAAGTCAGGACAGGAGTAGTAAGTCATCCCGTCAGCGAGTTGGGAGAGCGAGGTGAGAGCCCAGCCTGGTGCCCATCGGGAGCGCAGAAATTAGAAATTAGACTGAACTCGCCTGTTACTCGAAAGAGAGACTGCGTTGGTGAATCCAAGTAGCCAACGACGGGCAAGCCCGTTATCGCGAAAAGAGAGCGTTTGAAAGTTGGAAGGTTTAATGTTGAAGGAGAAAACCGGCAACTGGTGACCTTCAAACCGTCAAGCGAATCTGGGTGGTACCGCGGAGTAACCCTTCGTCCCTGAGTGGATGAAGGGTTTTTTGTCTTATTAACCCCGTCATTGTGAGAACTCTTGGTCTCGGCGCTATGGCGTCTCAACCAGCCCGAAGCAACCTCATGGTCAAAGTAGAGTTGAGGTGGCTTCGTCGCTTCGCTTCTCGCAATGACATACAATATGAAAAGGAGGCACGAATGAAAAAGAGAATTCGAATCAATTACATCTTCTGGAAAGAAGGGCCTCTTCTTCCACGCCTCCTCACCTGCACACAAAAACCAACCTGATGCTTGGAACATAACATCTGAAAATAACATCGATGAGGAAAGAATGACAGAAACGAAGAATAGCAAAACAACCAAAAAACCTGGGTCTATAAAAACAGAAACGCCTGCCCGCCGGGACAATGCTTTCAATCCGCAGGGGATGGAGCCCAAATGGCAGGCGAAATGGGAAGCCGACAAGTTGTATCGCGCTGTGATCGACGAGAGCAAGCCTAAACACTACGCGTTGACCATGCTGCCTTATCCCAGCGGCGACCTGCATATCGGTCACTGGTACGCGATGACACCCTCTGATGCGCGGGCGCGCTTTAAGAGGATGCAAGGCTACAATGTGCTGTTCCCGATGGGCTTCGACGCGTTCGGTCTCCCGGCAGAGAACGCAGCCATCAAAGAAGGCGTGCATCCCATGCAGCGTACATTCGAAAACATCAAACGAATGCGCAAGCAGATGAAAACGATGGGAACGATGTTCGACTGGGAACGCGAGATGGTCTCGGCTGACCCCGAATACTACAAGTGGACAGAATGGTTCTTTATCCAGCTGTTCAAGATGGGACTGGCCTATCGCAAGATGTCAGCCGTGGACTGGTGCCCAAAGGACAACACCACGCTGGCGCGTGAGCAGGTCATTGGCGAGGAGCGCGTCTGCGAACGCTGCGGTACACCAGTCATTAAGAAAGAATTGGAGCAGTGGTTCTTTAGAGCGACAAAATATGCCGATGAGCTGCTGCACTTCGATGGTATCGACTGGCCCGAGCGCGTCAAAACCTTGCAGACGAATTGGATCGGACGAAGCGAAGGCGCTTCTGTCCTCTTCAAGACCGAGTCTGGTGACCCGATCGAGATTTTCACCACGCGTCCAGATACCCTATGGGGTGCGACGTTCATGGTTTTTTCGCCGGAACATCCGCTGGTGGATAAGATCGCTGCGCCCGAACAAAAAACTGAGGTAGACGCTTACAAGGAGCAAGCCGCGCGTCAATCGGATATCGAACGCGAAGCAGTGGACAAAGAGAAGACGGGCGTGTTCACCGGTGCCTACGCCATCAATCCTGTCAATGAGGAACGCATCCCCATCTGGATCGCGGACTACGTGTTGATGTCCTATGGGACCGGCGCGATCATGGCTGTCCCTGCACACGATGAACGCGATTTTGCCTTCGCGCGGAAGTATGGACTGCCAGTCATTCCAGTGATCCAGCCCGAGGGCGTCGAGTTGAACGGCGAAACGATGGAAGCTGCGCATGAGCATGAAGGCATCATGATCAACAGCGGTCCGTTCAACGGGACACGCGCTACCAACGAAAAAGGCATGAAGAATCCTGCGATCAAGGCTGTGACTGAATGGCTGGAACAAAAAGGCACTGGAAAGCACGCAGTCAACTATCGTTATCGCGATTGGTTGATCTCGCGCCAGCGCTATTGGGGCGCGCCGATCCCCATGGTCCATTGTGATGTGCATGGCTGGAATCCTGTGCCGGAAGATCAACTGCCTGTGATGCTGCCTGAAGATGTGGAGTGGAAGCCGACGGGCGAGTCGCCGTTGAAGCTGCATCCCACCTGGAAGAACACCACCTGCCCGGTATGCGGCGAGCCTGCCACGCGCGAAACCGATACCATGGATACGTTCATGTGTTCGTCGTGGTACCATCTGCGTTATTTGTCGCCCCACTATGACAAGGGTCCCTTCGATGAAGCGGAGTATAACTACTGGATGCCGGTGGATACCTATACAGGAGGCATCGAGCATGCGACCATGCATCTGCTGTACACACGTTTCTTCCATAAGGCGTTGCGCGACGCGGGGATTACCGAGGGAAGTGAGCCGATGATGCAGTTGCGCAACCAGGGCATGGTATTGGGCGAAGACAATGAGAAAATGTCCAAGAGCCGCGGCAATGTGATCGCGCCGGACGTATTGGTGAAGCGTTACGGTGCTGACACGGTGCGAGCTTACATTATGTTCTTTGCACGTTGGGATATGGGCGCGCCCTGGGACTCACACGGCATCGAAGGATCTGCGCGCTGGATCCGCCGCGTCTGGACGTTGTTCACCGATCAGTTTCAGCCCGGGTCTACCTCTGAGGAAACCAAACGGACTCTGCGCCGGCGCGTCCACCAGACCCTGCGAAAAGTGACACATGACTTCGAGAACTTTGAGTTCAACACGATCATTTCTTCGCTGATGGAACTGCTGAATGAAATGTACAAAACGCGCGAAGCAGGTGCGGCTGGTTCAGCGGAGTGGGACGAAGCCACCGAAATCTACTTGAAGATGCTGGCTCCTGTCGCTCCGCACATCGCTGAAGAACTATGGACGAATTATCTGGGCAAGCCGTATTCCGTCCATCAGCAGCAGTGGCCCAAAATAGATGAAGCTGCTGCAAAAGAAGACTCCATCGAAATTCCCGTCCAGGTCAACGGAAAAGTGCGCGATCGGGTTGTTGTCCCGGCTGAGGCGAGTGAAGAGGAGATCAAGTCTGCGGCGCTGGCAAGTGAACACGTCCAGAAGTTCCTGGAGGGGAAGGAGCCGAAGAAGGTTATCGTGGCGCAAAAGAGACTGGTGAATGTGGTCGTTTAGTCTGACAGCTTGATCGTTGGATAGCCCGGCCCCTGAAGCTCGCATTACCTTCAGGGGCTTTGTCTTTCATCGATTGCCTAATCTGTCGATTTGGTTACATTTTATTCCCATGGGTGCAGTAGTGCTATAATATGCTTACCCGTGTCCGATTGGGTAGGCGTTCTCTTAAAAGGTGGCATTCTACTCTGAGAACGCCAATCATTCTGTTTTGTTCATCTTCATAACTGCATCGAAGTTTCATCCTCGCACATTGTAATTATCCTTTAATCATCGCGTGCTATGATAAATTATGCATTATTAATCGAGAATGAAATTGTCTAAATTGGGTATTTTCATGCAGTGCTTGATTTTAGGCCGACCAGGTCATAGGCGGTGGTTTCAATGAAAATCGATGTTCCTCTGTTGGAAGCTGCCAGGAGTATGGACAGAGAGGCACTCGTAGAGGTCTTTGATCTCTATTCTTCCGCGCTGTACAATTATGCACTGCGCCTATGCAATGACCCCCTGAAGGCAGATTATATCGTGGGGGACGTGTTCGCAAAACTT
>DATKED010000216.1:0-5638 GCA_035512375.1 Anaerolineales bacterium | reverse complement strand
ACGTGGGCGACTCTGTTGCCATCGCGCAGCGCACAAAAGCTCTTGTGATCAGCGTCAATGAAATTGCGGTCTGGTTCAGCAACCAGGGAATTGATTCGCATGGACAGCACATTGGCGGCGGGTATAAATATCCGTTCGGTTATCTCAAATTGACCCTCGCCCTACATGGCTCGGAATTGCCAGATGGCTCGAGTGGCGGCAATCCGTGTGGCTTTTTGCTGACAACCAACGATGGCAGAAAAATCTATATGGCGCAGGATACGGGTCTCTTCGGTGATATGAAATTGATCGGCGATGAAGGGATTGACCTGGCACTGTTCCCGATTGGAGACAACTTTACGATGGGTCCTGATGATGCGTTGCGCGCGGTCAAATTTGTTCGTCCGAAGGTGGCCATTCCAATCCATTACAACACCTTTGATCTGATCGCGCAGGATGCTGACGCGTGGGCTCAGCGGGTCGAGAAGGAAACAGACACAAAAGTTGTTGTGTTAATGCCCGGAGAAAGTTATTCCTTGTAAAGTATTACGTTGATCAATTTTATGATGAAGGATCGAGGCAACTCGGTCCTTCATTTACTGAAATAGAGATCTGCCAAAATCCCCAAAAAGAACACAAAGAGCACCGCGATAATGACGCCCGCCGCCCATCCGAGCACTGGAGCGAAGCGCAATAACTCCACCCCCGTATCTTTCAAGACACTTGAGACACCCCATATCGCCGTTGCAGAAAATCCAAGCGTTTTTAAGTTCAGATCAAAATTATTTTTTTTGGCAAGATGCACGACCATCAATATTTCCAAACCGGTTAATAACAAGGATGTCCCCGGAATGGGACTCGTCAGCGCGGCAAGCAGCCCGGCGGTCAAGGCATAGAGCAGGATCAGTTTTATGTTCAATCTCATGCCGGTCGATTATAGCAAACTGTTGCCCCCTGTTATCTGTGTTTACTAGAGAATGAATCGCATGATGATGAACGCGACCGCCACCAGAATAAAAGCCCATACAATACTCGAGACGAATCTGTTCATCCCAAGCCCGGACTCTGGCTCAATTGTGGATTTCACCGGGTCAATCACTGATTGCGATGGCTGGTAAACACTCTCATCTGACGGCAGATGCTTCATATTATCGGGGGCGGATTGGCGGTAGATGTCTTCTGTTTTGGGCAGTTCATTCAGAGGCCGGGAGGAGACAGGCTTTCCCTCCTCCTTTCCCAAAGCCCTCTCGTAAATCGCTTTTACTTCCGGCGACATATCAACAATATCGGTCAGTGATTTTGTGCCTGTTTTATTTTTTCCCCTGTTATAGGCCTGACGCACATCCGGCGGCATTTCGAATTCACTGTTATACGTTTTTCCTCTAAACTCTATTTTGGGCATCACGGCACCTCCAAATCTGTAAAAACAAAGGTCACAACAAGCGCCTTCATGGGGTATAACGACAAACCAGCACGACTGTGCCGTCGCTTTGATGAATTAAGAATACAGGAGAAGTCACGTGCATTGCTGAATTTCCACCCTTAATAAACATTAATTTAAAGACTTTACCGCCTGCCTCATGAATCAATAAACTTTCTGTAATAAGTTGTAAACGGACCTCGAACTTTCAGATTATGCGGTACTTTGCAACACCCGCAGGGCTCGCAAAGTGACCCATTTATTTGGATGTTTCTTTTTGCCAAAATCGAGCCATGTCTTTCCTGTGTAATCGTATTCCATCAGCCATTGTCCATGTTCATTTTGCTTTTCACGGATAACATGGAGGGTGCCCTCCAAGCGCTTGTGACTGGCGTATCCCAAACTGACAAATGACTCGGCAAGTTGCAACAGGTCCGTGACATAGAACATGGGGAATCCAAACTTCCACCAGTTCCCACTTGGTTTATCGGCGTAACCTGCTGGGTATTCTGCTCTTGCAGGGTCAACGCTGAAGAAGAAATCTGCGCTGTGCTGGATGGCTTTCCTGATCACGGGCGTTCGCTGCTCGGCAGGTAATTTGCTGAACGCTAACATCACCTTGACTCCGCCCCACGCGCAGGGAAGCTTATTGTTCGCGCCGCAGGCGAACGTTGGCCCGCATTTCCCTGCGTAATAGCGGACCGGGGCATCCTTCTCTTCCATCGGAGCGATGCCGTCTCCGGTAACAGTTCGCGCCATCCATTCGTAGGCTTTTTTCAGGCGCGGGTCGTCATAACCTAACTCCATCAACGACCATAATAGATTTCCCTGAATGCAATCCGCCGTTCCCGAGGGTGCGCCCGATGCGATCATCGTGAATTGACCGCCGTCGGCCAAGGCATGGTCGAGGAGATACTTGCAAGCCTGCTCAATGCGCTGGTCTTCCCTTACTGCCGCACCCAGCTGGGCAAGCAAAATCATCGACCAGACGGTTGAACTGTATTTTGGGCTGTAGCCGGGTCCGGGCTTGACCCAATAACCTTCTTTATTCATTTGGGAGAGAACTTCTGCAATGGGTCCATCTTTGTGAGCAGCTTTGCGCGCGGCTTTCAGTTTTTTATCATCCGGCGAAAGGTCGATCAGATCGCGCAGGGCGAGATAACGAACTCCCGGATCATCGGACTCCAATAACCATGGCACTGCGTTTTTTCGCAGTTGATTTTTCCAGGACATGTATGCCTCCTTTCGGAACTGAATGTCCCCATAGCTACGAACAGTATAGCATTTCCCCAGTTATCACTATAGTGTCATTCGACAGGTTTTGATCAACCGCCTACACCATCCTATGTATCGGCGTTCAAGTCTTTGCGGGAGACGTACATTGTTTCCCTCCCTTATGACACCAATCTTGTGACCATTCTACTGTGATTTCTTCAACCTGCCTCGAATCACCGTGCTTGAACTCCTGGAAGGCTTCGAAAAACCTGTATATCTTCACAAAGCGGAAAGGGCGAAATATCATTGCTATGGGATTAAAGTTTCTGTACCCGCCAAAGTACCTGAATGCCAATACAGCCAACGAGTTTTTCCAGTTTCTTCTTTCTGACCAGTTTAGGATAACAGCATGGTCTCGTAGATAGGGAAGGATTTCTCTTTCAATGTAGTCCTTCCAGGTCGGGCTATCAGAGTACACAAATAGGACAAACTGTTTCCTCAAGGTTAGCCATATCGCGATGTACAAGATTGTTCCCCACAACAAATAAAGTAACACTGCAGCAATCAAAACCGGTGAAAAGCATATCAACAGTAAAGCAATAAGGGCTTTTGAACCAGCATTAAGATTTTTAGGAAATATTATTCCCATATAGTGTCTTTTAGACGATGGACCCTAGGACCACGGTCTGTCGTCTAAGCTCTGCCGTCATGTCTGCATTCTTTCCCATTCGCCCAGCTTCTCATCCATTTTCCTCTGTACGCGTTCGTATTCCGTTCCCAATTTCGCGACTTCGCTCGGCTTCACAAACGGACTCTCGAGTTGCGAGCCGAGATTTGCCAACTGCGCTTCAAGCTCTGCGATGGTGTTTTCGAGTTCCTGTAATTGAGCAAGCTTTCTCCGTTCTTCTTTTGTTTCTTTGCTCTTTGCGCGGCGCGATTCGATATTCGATACTCGCGAATCGGGAATTGTGAAAGTCTGTCGCGTCGCGAGTCTTGCCGCTTCGTTCTCTCTCTCCTCTTTCATTTGCGAATACGTGCCATTGAACTTTGTCATCTTCGATTCGTCGGGATCGATCTCCCAGATTTGCGTGGCGAGGGCGTCGATCAAATAACGGTCGTGACTGACCAGGAGGATCGTTCCTTTGTAAGAATCCAGGACAGATTGCAGGATTTCCTGCGAAGTAATATCGAGATGATTGGTCGGTTCGTCGAGCAATAATAAGTTTGTATCCTGCAAGGCCAGTTTTGCCAGTGCCAGGCGTCCACGCTCGCCGCCTGAGAGCATGGACACTCTCTTGAACGCGTCGTCACCTGAGAAGAGATATTTGCCGAGATAGTCGCGTCCCTGATGCGGCAACATGCCGGGGGATTGAGCGAGGATTTCATCGAGAACAGTTTTCTCGGGATCGAGTCCTTCGTGCGCTTGCGCGAAGTAGCCAACGTGCAGGCTCGCTCCGAGGATCACCTCACCAGCCAACGGGTCGAGTGAACCGAGGATCGTCTTGAGAAACGTGGACTTGCCAGCGCCGTTCGGTCCGATCAACGCGGCGCAATCTGTTCGCCTCAGTTCAATGTCGGGCGCGTGGAAAAGTAATTTTTCCGGAAGACCATCTTCAGCGGGATAGCCCACTTGCAGGTTTTTGGCACGGATCACCAGATCGCCAGAGCGATTCGTCGAACGCAGATGCAGGCCGAGGTCAGGCGTGACGCGTTGAGGAGGTCGAAGCGAGCGTACGCGTCGGTCGGCTTCCTCCACACTAAAAGGGCTGGTCGTCGTCTCCACATCCAATTGTGACCAGTTCATGCTGACCACCGCGTCTATGCCCACCTGTTCGACGGCTTGCACAACGCGCGTGAGACGTTTGAGCTTGCCCTTGGCTTGCAGTGTGTTTTGTCCCGAAATGTTTTTCTTAATGTACTCAACTTCCTTTAAAAGCTTTTCCTTCTCGCTTTCAAAAATTTCAAAGCGATGCTGCCAGCGATTCTCGCGCTCCTGCAAATAAGTTGTGTAATTGCCGCGATAATATTCCGCCCCGCTCAGCGCCATTTCAAGCAAGGCATTGCAGGCGTGATCGAGAAAATAACGGTCGTGCGATACGATGACCGCCGCGCCATCCCACTGCGAGAGATAGCCTTCGAGCCATTCGACCGCGCTAATGTCAAGATGATTGGTTGGCTCATCGAGCAGTAACAGATCTGGGTTGGATAAGAGGAGCCTCGCAAGTTGGGCGCGCGTGCGCTGCCCGCCCGAAAGATGAGCAAGCGACATCTGAAAATCAACTGGATCGAAGCCGAGCCCGATGAGCACTTGCTTAATGCGGAACTGATAGACGTACCCACCGCGCCGTTCGAAATCATGCTGTAATGTTCCATACCTGACCAATGCCTGATCCCGTTTAATGGGATCGGACATTTCAACCTCGAGTTTTTCCAGTTCCCCCTGCATGCGGATGAGGTCTGCGAACGGCTCGAGGCAGACCTCCCATAGTGCGCCCTGCAACTCGAAGTCCGCTTCCTGAGGGAGATACCCAACGCGCAGACTCCGGGTGCGTGTCACGGTTCCCGATGAGGGTTCTTCCTGTCCGATGAGGATACGCAGAAGAGTCGTCTTGCCGATGCCGTTGGGACCGACGAGCGCGAGGCGCGCGCCTTTTGCAACGGAAAAGGAAACATTGGCGAAGACGTCTTCCGCGCCGAAGGATTTTGAGAGGGAGTTTGCAGTGATGAGGGACATGTTTGTCTATTGTAGGGGCGACACATGTGTCGCTACGTGTGTTTAATTGGATTTTCGTCGTCTTCCGCCCACAGGGACGGGTTGGCTTCAATGTACCGGTGAATTTTATCCCAATCTCTGGGATTGCGAATAATATGCTCGTAATAATTCCTTTGCCAGATGCCGGGAGTGTCAAGATCATTGTGTAAACGGAAAAGGAATTAGATTGCCAGGCGACCCTCAAAGCGGATCACCAGTTGGTTGAGGATCAGAGGCCAGTTTTGAATGGGCATGATCCACTTTTTGAGGAT
>DATKED010000215.1:0-4466 GCA_035512375.1 Anaerolineales bacterium | reverse complement strand
GAGGAATATGTCACGGGGAGCGAGACAAAACTCGCCAAAGCCAGAAAAAATGTTGAAAAGTGGTTTGATGACTCCATGGATCGGGTCAGCGGAACGTTCAAGCGTTATTCACAGATGATGGCGCTGATCATCGGTTTTGTGATCGCGTTGCTAATAAATGTGGATTCGATCGACCTTACGCTTTACCTCTGGCGGGAGCCTTCGATTCGCCAGGCGCTGGCTGAGAACGCGGCAATGTTTGAGCTTCCGCAGGACGAGCTGGGAGCCAATCCTGAAGAAGCCCTCCAAAATTTCAGGGATCAATTTATTGGTCTTAGTTTACCGATAGGCTGGGGTATCACCGGCGGCACGGGCCTGGCAGTGAGGGATGCCAATTGTCAATTATTTCCCGGTATTGATCAAACCTTCGGTATCCCCATCATTGGGAGTACGAAATGCATTGTTCCCCCTCAATCGAACAACCAAAGCAATCTTGCCCTCAAACTGGCTGGTATTTTTTTCACCGCCTTGGCCGCCAGGCAAGGGGCCCCGTTCTGGTTTGATATCCTCAAGAGAGCCGTAAATCTGCGTAGCACCGGTGCAAACCCAACCGAAAAAGAAGGAAAGTAGGAATTTCCTTACCATAGTGACAAAGGGCTGTCTCGCACAGCCCTTTCTGTTTATAATCATCTCATGTCTGACCTCTTTGACCATGCCATGCAGGAACGCATGAAACAGGAAGCGCCGCTCGCCGCGCGCATGCGTCCGCGCACGCTGGATGAATACATCGGGCAGGAACATATCGTCGGCGAAGGCAAGCTCCTGCGCCGCGCCATCGAAGCCGACCGATTATTCTCTTCCATCATCCTGTGGGGCCCCCCAGGCACAGGCAAAACCACGCTGGCACAAGTGATTGCCAACACGACCAAGAGTCATTTTGTTACGATTTCTGCCATCCTTGCGGGAAAAGCCGATCTGCGCGTCATCATTGGTGAGGCGCTTGAACGCAGGCGCCTTCACAACATCCGCACCATTCTTTTCGTGGATGAAGTCCATCGGTGGAACAAAGCCCAGCAGGACGCGCTCCTGCCGCACGTCGAAAATGGAGCGGTCACCCTCATCGGCGCGACGACCGAGAATCCATATTTTGAAGTCATCAAAGCCTTGATCTCGCGTTCGCGCGTCTTCCAGTTGCGGAACTTAAATCAGGAAGAGACGGGCATCCTGATCGACCGCGCCCTCGCCGACGCGGAACGCGGCTATGGGAACAAGCCCGTCGTGCTGGACGCTGGTGCCAGATTCCATTTAATCGAAATGGCGAGCGGCGACGCGCGCAACGCGTTGAACGCACTCGAACTCGCCGTGGAGTCAACGTCTCCTGACGTTGACGGCATGATCCACATCACATTGGATGTCGCACAGGAGTCGATCCAGCGCCGGGCGGTGTTGTACGATAAGGATGGCGACGCACACTACGACACGATCAGCGCCTTTATCAAGTCCGTGCGCGGCTCGGACCCGGACGCGGCCCTCTATTGGCTCGCCAAGATGATCTACGCCGGCGAAGACCCGCGCTTCATTATCCGCAGATTAATTATTCTTGCCGGGGAAGATATTGGCTTGGCAGATCCCATGGGACTGGTCGTTGTCGCTTCAGCCGCGCAGGCGTATGACTACATTGGCTTACCCGAAGGGATTTATCCCATCGTCGAAGCAACACTCTATCTCGCCACCGCTCCCAAATCCAACAGCGCGGGCGCATATTTCAAAGCCATGAAGAAAATCGAGGAGGAGGGACAAGTCTCTGTGCCGCGCCATCTTATGGATGGCAACCGCGATGCCGCGGCGATGGGACATGGCAAGGATTATGTCTATCCACATGCCGAGGAAGGTCACTTTACGCCACAGCAATATTTGCCAAAGAGAATACTGGGCACGTATTTCTATCAGCCCTCCCAGGAGGGATATGAAGCTCAGGTGACCGCGCGTCTCGAAATGTGGCGCGCTGCACAGCGGAAAGCACTCGGGATTACAAAAGTGGATAACGTTCCCGCCATGAGCGAGGAGCAGATCCAGGAAATGAAGAGAAAGATAAAATAACCATGCCTCTCCTCCTCCTCATCCGCCATGGCGAAAACGATTACACCAAGAAACATAAGCTTGCGGGCCACACACCAAACGTACTTTTGAATGAACGCGGGCAGAGTCAAGCTCAGGCCCTGGCCGAGGGACTCAAAGATGTGCCGATCAAAGCCATTTATTCGAGTCCATTGGAACGCGCCGTTGAGACCGCCATGCCCATCGCAACGGCACGCAGGCTTGAGGTCCAGGTGGAGGCAGGGCTGATCGAAACGAACGTCGGCAAATGGCAGGGACGTTCCCTCGCGTCACTGCGTCTACAAAAGCATTGGAAGGTCGTCCAGGGCGCACCCTCCCGTGCGCAATTCCCTGAAGGGGAAACATTTTACGAATGCCAGACGCGCATTGTCGCAGCACTGGATTCGATCAGCAGAAAATACAAACCACGGGATATCCTCGCCTGCGTCTTTCACGCGGACCCGATCAAACTGGCTGTCGCGCACTATATCGGCCTGCCGCTTGACCAATTCCAGCGACTGGGATGTGACACGGGCTCCATTTCAGCGTTATATGTTGGGGAGATGGGTGCCAGCTTGATCAAATTGAATCAACACCCGCCGTTCGATTTTCTTCCAAAAGAGAAGAAAAAATAATGTCAAAACTTAAACTCGACCTGCACGACATCTACAACCGCGGTGAGCAGATCGACAAGGAACTGAACCGTATTATTGAAGAAGCAATTGACAGGAAAGTTGAACTGGTCGAGATCATCCCCGGCAAAGGCAGCGGACAGCTCAAGAAAAAAGTACTGCGCTTTTTGAATCAGGGGCACATCAAAAAGCTTTATCATCGCATCGAGAAGGACGACAAAAACTTCGGTCGTATATTCATCCACTTCAGGTTTTAGCAGACCTTATGAGTAATTCCAGCAACTTTCCCTCCTTCATTCTTGAGACTAAAAGACTTCTACTCAGACGCCAAATCATGGAAGATCTGGATGCTCTGTGGGCTCTTTATTGCAACCCTGAACTAACAAAATATATTCCCGATGCTCCTAAAACTTACGAAGAAGCCAAAGAAGAATTGGAATGGTTTATGAATGGACATCCGAAGTATCCTGAATTGGGTTTGTGGGCAACCATTCACAAGGAAACAGGCAAGTTCATTGGTCGCTGTGGCTTGCTGCCATGGACGATTGAAGGACAACATGAAGTGGAAGTAGCTTATTCCCTGGCACAGGATTTTTGGAGACAAGGATTGGCGACAGAAGCCGCGCAAGCCATTCTTCAGTACGGCTTCGAGAACCTGAATTTATCGCGCCTGATCTGCATGATTGATCCAGAAAACATTGCATCCCAAAGGGTCGCTGAAAAGATTGGCATGACCCTTGAAAAAAAGGTGGATGGAATCGATGGAGATAATTTCCCAACGTTGATCTATTCAATCAACAAGTCGGTCACTTTTGTGGAATCCTCGAGGGAGGAAGAGTAGTCTGCTTTTTCTGCAACTGTACGGTGATTACCCCGAGGCTTACCAGGATCAATCCAATTATTTCCTTGCCATTTAGCGCTTCATCCAGGAACACAAAAGCAAGGATTGCGATCTGCGGCATCATGAGGCTGTTAATGATGCTCGACTCTACAGCAGAGAGCGTCCGCAGCGTATGATTCCATAAGGTAAAAGCAAACGCCGTGTTGACAACGGCCAGCCATCCGATGAGCAGCCAGGCCTGCAAATCAAGTTCCCCGAATCCCTGAACGAAAAATCCAATCAATAGAAGCACAACAGAGCCAATCCCCATGCTGACAAACGTTATGATCAGGGGGGAGCTATTCGCCAGACGATTTACCTGTCGCCCCAACAATGAACTGACAGCATTACTGACAGCCCCACCGAAGGCTATTAACAAGCCGATCACTTGCACCCCATCAATATCCACAGGAAGAAAATAGACGGCAACGCCAATGATCGTTATGGCAATCCCGAACCACTGTCCGCGTGAAGGATGTTCCCGCAGGAAAAGCATCCCGAACACGCCAACCGCGAGCGGCGTGAGATTGAGCAGAAGGCTGACCATAGCAGCAGGCAAATAGGCGAGACTGAGGAATTGTGAACCTTGCGTCAGTGTATAAAAAATGATGCCAAGCAGCGCCAGTTGCCCCCAATCTTTCCGCGTGAGCGATTTGAGCGCGACACGACTGGCAGGGTTCAGCAGAACAAACGGAAGAAGACAAACAAAAGCCAATACGTAGCGCAAACCTGCAAACGTCAGCGCAGGCAGGCTGGCGCGCAAGCCAAACTTAATAAGTACCCATGAGGATGCCCATAAGATAGTTACGAAAACGGCCTGAAATATGGCAATGACTTGCTGAGAGGGTTTCAATGGACATCCTTAAAGAGGCGGGGCA
>DATKED010000214.1:0-9643 GCA_035512375.1 Anaerolineales bacterium | reverse complement strand
GAACTTCTCCCGCGGGAAGAACTGCTTGATCTCTGCCACTTCTTCCGCCGTAATGGCAGGGATGGGGTTGCGCTCTTTCTTTTTAGTGTCACCTTTGAGCAGGATGCGGGCAGCAGATTTGAAACGAGAAAGCATTATTGCGAAGTCTCCGAAACTACCTTTTCCAATTCAACATCACCAGCCCAGCCAGGCAAACCAGGATTCCCAAAATGTTTACCCACGAGATTTGATCTCTGAAAATCCATATCGCCACCGGGACCAAAATCAGCGACGCGACCACATTGACCAGCACCACGGCAATCCCCAGGTTCCAGCCGGAACGGTATGTCAGTAGAAACCCGAATTCGATGCCAACGACGGCGATCGCCAGCCCGATGCTTGCCCAGTTGAGCTGCTTCAATTCTGCGGAAATGCCATTGGTGGCAGGAAAGAAAATGAAACCAACCAGGGTGATCACAAACGCGACGGCATAGGTCACCAACAAAGAAACGGTGAAGTTGACATTGGCGGGTGTGCTCTTGGCAACGAAGTGGTACAACGCGCTCGAGGCAATCGCAAGAGTAATAGAGAAGTAATAGAGAGACATAGATTTCTTCATAATCATAATACGAACCTGTCATTGTGAGGAGTGGCGCCGGGCGCCACGCTCCCCGCTGCGCGATTCGCTCGCAATGACACTTGATTCCAGGATGCTCAAAATATATTCCGCGGTTCGTCTGCCGGAGGTGCCATCCGTAAAAGTGATCTCGTGTTCGATGAATTTTCGGCGCTCCGCAGAATCGAGCGAGGGATTCTTGAGATAAAGATTGATTACTTCGCAGAGCTCATTTTCATTACTGGCGATCCTTCCGGCTTTCGCTTCGCGGAAGCGCTTATGGGTCGGCCAGTTTCCGATCTTTTTGAGGGAGAGTGAAAATTTCTTTGGCTTATTCCACCCGCCACGGACGTCGATCACAGCCGCGACGATCGGCGTGTCGTGGACTGCGGTCTCGACGACCATGGTGGAATACACAGTCACCAGAACATCCGAGTGCGCCATCATGGATGATTTCTCGTCCATGTCTTCGCCACCGTAGTAGCCAAGCGAGCCACCCAGGGCAACAGGTTTGACAACATGCACGTTGGGATATTGTTTTTCGAGCGCGAAGATCCGCTCACGTTCCTCGGCAAAGATCTTCGGCTTATCCTGAAAATGGCTCGGGTGCAAACGGATCAGTAGTTGGGAAGGTTCAGCGAGCGAGTCGGACGAAATCAATTTTGCAAGCGCCTCCACGTTCGGATAGTTCGGCGCGAAATGGACAAATGAGCATGCATATGAGATCAACTTGCGGTCCGGATCGAGTCCGTGCAATTTGAAATAATCTTCCTTCGATAACTGCCATTCTTTTCTAAAATAGCCGTCATACGACGGAATCCCACCGATATGCACGCGCTCCGGATCCCAATCGGAACCATAGACCAGCTCGTCCTTTTGGAGCTGCGACCAGCAGATAGCATAGTCCATCGGCGCGCCGCGGATTGCATAGCTCGACGGGTTGTCCCATCCGACGATCGCAGCCATGGTCGGCACGTTGTGCAACGTCGCTTCACGGAGCAGATAACGGTCGAGGCGCCAGCCCGCCGTCGAAGCGATGACCAGATCGGGCTTGTGCAATGCCAATAGATCGGCATACAGGTTTGGGTCGGGAACGAAGCGGTTTTGGATCTGCACGAGAAGGTTGCGGGCGAAGGCAAAGGTCCGCAGAACGAGGATCGCGAAGGCAGCGGGAAACCAAATCCCCAGGCGGAACTTCCACGAGTTCTCCACCCAGACTTCCCAGATGTGGCTGTCCATGGCTTCGGTGTTGATGCGCCACGAGCCGCCGACGCGCCGCAGGTAGGCGAGCAGCCATTGCAGGCGCGGGCGGACTTTGCTTGCGTAAGCATTGGCTTTCTTGAGACGCAATCCTTCAAAGGTGAGTCCCGCTCGGGCAAAACGCTGCGCGATGCGGTCCTTGGTTTCGTCGTCGGTAAGCGCGACGACTTCAATGCCGGCGTCCAGCAGAGTCGGGACAACGTCGCTTTGCAGGAAGTAAATAATTGCCATGCCATGGTCGGCAGAGATGAAGATTTTTTTGGACATGATTTCTTATTCACCGCGAAGCACGCTAAGAACACAACGGTTTTCTTTGTCTTGGCGCACTCCAGGTCCTTTACGGTAAAAGATCAAGAGTAGTACCAACTGAAAATTCTGTTATAAAGCGCCAACAACAACTTTTTGATCGGTCCCAACTCTAGTATATGCCGCGCCCAACTTTCTTTCCTCTTTCTTCTTACATTTTCCTTCCCCAACTCTCCTCGCAAATATCCCAGTGTATTGGACATGTTCATCGCCAGCGGGTCTGAGACCATCAACCGCAGCAGGCCTGCATCGTTCATGCGCTTATCCAACTGGCGGACCTGACCCATCGGCTTGTCCATGTCAAAGGGCAGAAATTGCTGAAGTGTGGATTTGTACGCCGTGAACTGCCAGTGCGACGCGCCCGCGAAAGCGACAATCTCATTAGATGTCGCTGCGAGCGCACTTTGCGAAGCAATCTCATTGTTTAGCAGGAGATTGCTTCGTCGGGAAGAACGCCCTCCTCGCAATGACAGAATATAAGTGATTCTCCAATCTCTCGTCTCTGCATACACTTTTTTATTTTCGTCCTCAGTCTGTCCAAGAGAGAGATTGAATTCCAAAAAAGTTTCCCAGGGGATAAACTGTCCTTCTTCGAGCTTTGCGTTCTCGCGCGCCCACTTAAGAGTTGACTCCATAAATTCCAGCGGAGTACGGAAGGGACGCGCGGTCACCATCCCGACATTAGGGAAGGTCTCGAGAATTTCAACAGAGCGTGAGAGCCAGTTCGGGGAGAATAAAACATCACTATCTGTATAAGAAATAATTTCCCCGGGCGCGCCCGCCAGCATCACATTCCATGCGCCGCCTTTGCCCATGTTCTTCTCAGCGAGGATCAAATATTGGATTCGTCCTTCTTCTTTTTCCTTCACGAGAAAATCGCGCACTTCAGCACAGGAGCTGTTATCAAAGACCATCAGGTCAAACGGCAAGCCAGCGTCCTTGCGCATGGATTCCATGCAGACTTTCAGCACATCCAGCGTCTCAGCGTAGAAGCCGCTTAGGAAGGGAATGTAGTTGAGCAACGCGACCGTGATCCGCTCGGGGCGGGGGACGTCTTTGACGAATTTGGCAGGGTTTTGACCTTTACGCATCGTTAGGTTCCAAGTCTCAGGTTTCAGGTGTTAGGTTGGGGATGATATTCGTTAGCCGGGAATTGTGCCGAGTATCGAATTATCGTTTTCGGAATATCTTCATGATCCGCTTCTTCCACCTTTTTGGTCTTGCTACATTCTCGATCATTTTCTCAGGCAGGAAGAAAAACAATTTTCGCAGAAATAATTCCACGCCGCGCATAAAGCGCAGGTACGTCATCTTCGGGCGGACAAGTTTACCATCTGCGGTCAGTTGATGTGTTGCGTCCAAAATCGTGTAGCGGATGTTGGCTTCTCCGCCCGCGAGACGGATATTTTCGTTCGTATCAGGATGTTCGTAGTGCGGCTTCCCGCCAGGCAGATGACTGTAATCATGGTTTTGATGCACGATCATGACCGACGGCGTGCAGTCGATCACGGGCCATTTTTCCATGCGCGCCTTGTAGATCATCCAGTTGTCCCAGCCTGCGCGACCGATGGTGAAATCAGGCATATCTGTATAGCAGGGTTTGGGGAAGAGGAAGAAGTCGCTTCCTGCGGGACGATGGAGAGAACCCTGACGATGGACCATGGACGATAGACGATCCTCCCAAGCTTCAGGGAATTCGATGGGATGAGTTATGTCCAGGTCCCAGCGCTGGCTCAACAAAACAAACTCATCACGTGGCAATTGTGACCTACGTGCTGCTTCTACAAAATCTGGCATCAGGACCATGTCCGCGTTGATAATACAGAGCAGGTCACTGTTGCTGTTTTCACGGGCGAGTTGAAACATGGATGAGATCAGTGGCGTGCCATTGTCATTACACTTTACCTTGGGAATGTGCTTCACGCCCATTTCCTGAGCGGCTTCGGCGAGACCTGTCTCTTCGCCAATTAAAATGACTTCGACGTCGGGGAGCAGAGTCCATGATTTGATCGCGTTGCGCTGGATCATCGCGATGTGCGGATCGGTGAAAGGTTTGGGGGCGGAAAACAAAGTAATCAGGGACATCGGGAATGAGTAAGTCGTAATTTGTAATCAGCCGCCCTTTGCGCGGGTGTCTATGTCTTTGAGAGTTTTGTGTTTGATATTTGAATTGATTTGCATCAATTCGGGCTCATGATGAACCAAATCCAAGACTTCCTTCCAGGTGAAGTCATCGCGCCCATCGAAGCGACTGTAAACCTGGCGCATAAATTCGAGATCCTCCTGAGTATCTACGGTCCAGCGGTAGTCCCCGAAATCGGTTGTGTGATTTAAGAGAGCAACGCGAAATCCGCGTGATGAAATGCCTAATGAAAGCTGACGGCTGACCGCTGAAAGCTCCACCCCATCATAGAGATATGGCATGGCATGTTCACGGTGGAAGGTTTCAGTAGATTCCTTCCATGCTCTTTCCAGGGCGGCAAATGTGCATACTTCCACATCAAGCCCAATTGGATAGGTTCGATGAAATGGGGGTGGAAGACGATTACAGACAAAGTCCGCGGCAAAAACGAGTTCATCCGGGATTAAGGGACGATCCAAGCCTTCCAGTGGATCGGGCATCCCATCAAAGCGCCCCCAGAGGGCGTTGACAGCGTCATCGATCAGGCTGGGATCAATCACTGGACAATCCGCAGTAACGCGTATGACAACATCTGCCTTGGCCAGTTGTGCAGCCTGATAGTAACGGTCAAGTACATCGTAGAGGTTGCCGCGCGTGAACGGGATTCCGCTGAAGTCACAGTATTCAGCGACCGGATCGTCGGAGGGATCGGTCGTGGTGGCGAAAATGGTTTCGGTGACGGTGGCAGCACGCGAGGTCCGCATGAAGACGCGTTGCAGCATGGGCTGACCTGCAATGTCTGCAAGGATCTTCCCGGGCAAACGCGAGGAGGACATACGTCCCTGAATGATGGCAATCACTCTTGGTTCCATAATCATGTCTGCCACGGAGTCACAGAGACATTGAGAAAATAAAATCTCTGTGACTTCGTGTCTCTGTGGCTAAGAGTCCTGGGCCTCCGATGGGATTGGAAGAGAAGTCACAAATCCTTTTGCTCTGAATTTTTCCGCATAATCACGGACGGTCCAATAATCAAGCCCGACCTGTTCGGCGATGTCGAAGATCGAATGCTGACCTTCGAAGCGCATCATGATCTTTTCAATAGCGCGGTTGAGCGCCCAGTTCTCTCGCCAATCCACCCAGAGGCCGTGACCGCTGAGAAACACGGGACCGCGGAAGGTGCGCCTCGGGATGTAATTACTGGCGTAGATGCGGATGATCTCTTCAGCAGTATGCGCCGCGCCGACGAGCATATCTTCGTGCATGATGTCGAGATTGTCGTCGGTGGTGTGATACTCGTCGTACGGGTAACGGTTGAGCGAGATGCATGGCACGTTGACACCTGGCCCGTTGATGACGCGTTCATCGTTGGCCGGCGCCGCGGCGAAGTCACGTTCCTCATGGTCGCTATTGCGTAATTGGTAATTGGTAATTCGGTCGAGGAGATGATGGTGCTGCCGCGTGTGATGCCAGGCGATCTTGTTTTGATTGCCTGTCATCTCCATAAAGATCCCGCCGCGCAGATGCGGGATGAGCGACTCGTTGTGCGCGAGCCAGGCAATCGTACCGATGGTCTCGGGTCCGAACCAGAACCGGACGCTCATCGAGCCCACGGGAAGCGGATTCTCGGCGATGCGCCGCGCCAGCTCGATCGTGCTGACGACCCCCGCGCCGTCGTCATTGGCCTGCATCGGATGACAGGTGTGCGCCTGCACAAGGAACTCACCCACCTCGGGATTCGGTCCGCCTTCGGGGTGAACGACCGCGGTCGCGACTTTGAATCCCTGCGCCGGGTCGGTGACGAATTCAGACCTGATCAGCGCGTGATATTTCTTGTCGCGCGGAAGTTTGTCAAATGTGTTCTTTGATAAACAAAATCCCCAATCGCGTTCATAGTATTTGAAAATCCACGGCACCGCGTGCGGACGTTTCTCATTGAAATACAAATGCGGCTGGAGTTCTTCGAAACTCAAGAGTTTATCAACTGGTAATGAGTAGGAGACAATGTGAAGCGGGTTGTCCTTGAAATCCACGATATGCTCCCCGTCTTCGGTTTCCAGATACGCCTCATGGACAACATACCGCTCAGGCACCTTCCACGTCCAGACGGGAGTCAGCGGCGCGTAGGTCTCGATCGTGTAGTTGGACGAGTCGGGCATGTATGAGCCAATGATCTCCAACGTTTTGTCATGGTCGTCAGAGGCAAGGGTGCGGTGCAGAGGGAAAAAATCTGCGAGGATGGATTTGAGGGATGCGTAGGGTTTCATAGATTTGAATAATACGGAGTCAACGTCTCCAGACGTTGGGCATCAAAGTCAGGTCCCACAGGGATGCTCCGCAAAGACTTCAGACTCCTTTTCATTTCTGCTCTATATAATATAACAAATGCGGATCGCGTTTCATCTCACGCGCCGTGAACTCATACACTTCATTCGCTTTCATCAACTTCACATCCGCTTCGCCGAGCTTTGCAGATTTGATCACACCGGCTTTCTCCATCAATTCGCCCATCGGGTCCACTTCGGTGATGACACCTTTATCAATGTCGCGTACGAGCATCTCGAACGTATCAGTGTAGGTATTGCCATTCTCATCCGTCACTTCACCTGTGAACTGTTTTAGGAAACGATAGTCTACGCCTTCCATTTGCTCGATGTGATGGAAAAAGGTCATGCTGTTGGTATACGATAAGCCGATTACCATGATCTTCCCGTCCAGGTCGCGTAGTTTGCCGAACACCGAATTGCGTTCATAACTGCTCTTGTACCGCAGGCTTCCCAGCGTCTCAGCGTGCTTTCCCAAGATCGCAAACGAATAAAATGGATGAAAGACTCTCTTCGCGCGAGGGTCCGTTCGCACCAGTTCTGTTAACACGCCCATTTTCGATGGCGTGGTGCGCACATCCCAGGGTACACCCTTGTTGAAATCAAAGTTGAACGTCGGCATGATCAGCGTCCCCTCCGCGCCGAGTGCTGCTTCCAACGCCCGGGTCACTGTCTGCGGTCCGCCGTCCACTTCGCCAAACGATTTATACGAACTATGGACGAGCAGTGTATCACCGTCCTCTACGCCAAGTTCGCGAAAACCTTCAAGTAGTTTTTCAAATGTTAGCATATTGTCTCCAAGTTCCTATCTGTCATTGCTTCGCCACTCGCTGCGAAGCGGTTCGCTCCTCGCAATGACACGGTTGTAAGCCTCAAGAAGTTTACCAAAATTCTTTTTCCAGTCTGCCTTCTGCTCAGCGGTCTTCCGCGCGGCGTCACTGATCTTCCTGAACGCACCGCGATTTTCTACTGCATACAGAATTTTCTCAGCAAGATCCCCCACATCTCCATCACGGAACAACCAGCCGTCGACACCATCCTCGATCCATTCCTTGTTGCCTGGGATATCCGAAACGAGACAAGGAAGTCCGCTCGCGAGTGCTTCCATCAATGAAACGGATGAACCGTCCACGTGTGAGGGGGAAATATAAAGATCAGCCATGTGATACCAGCGCGGCAGATCCGCTTGAGCGATATGCCCGCCAAAATGGACCCGGTCCATCACACCGCCATTCATCAAAACCTGACGTATCTTTGCACTCTGTGAACCTCCTCCCAACAGGATGAGGTTTACATCCGGGTTTTTCGCCGCGACCTTGACGAACGCCCTTGCCAATACATCCACACCATAGATTACTTCCCATGTGCGATTGCAAAACAAAGTCACCGATTTGGGATTTCGGATTGACCATTTACGTTTTGCGCCAGATGGTTTCTTCTTTCCTCTTTCTTCTTTCTTCGGAATAAAGTGTTCAATGTTCGTCCCCCACGGGAAAATGACGGTCTTCTCTGGATCCATGCCAAACGCAACAGCCTTGTCACGCGTGACATTTGCATCGCTTGTGAAGAACGCGCTTCGTCTCAATGTATAGCGCGTCACCCATCGCATCCACGCACTTTTATCCGCGTCCATCACAAGGTCATAACCCCAGGACATCGCCAAAATTGGACGGAATCCGCTCAGGGCGGCAATGAACGCGCAATTTTGGATCGGACCCGCGTGGATGAGAGCGGGCTTGATCTCTTTGGTCAAACGTCGAAGGTCAAAGGTTAAACGCGGCACATCGCGCCAGCGGAATTCTCGCTGACCACCTGCCCATAAGATTTGCTGGATATTTTCGGGAACGGGTCGATCCTCCGTCTGGCGTTTATTCGCTTCAAGCTTTAAGTAAAAAACTTCATAATCAGTCTTTGCTAGAGACGACAGAAAACGATAATCGTGAGGGGTATAGTTCTTCGAAAAATAGATAATTCTCATTTGAAACCGTAATTACAAACGCTTTCTGATTGCATCTCTGATCTTCAACATCAAATCCTTGTCTCGGTCATAGTCTAACAACATGCTATTCATGATTTCCTGTGGATACGACCAGGGAGTATTCAAACGAAACTCATCGGGCTCGGTCAGATATCGCGGCACGATGTGCGAATGTAATACCTGGTCAGAGTTTCCCATGATGGCATAATTGATTCTATAGGCTCCTGTCAATTCCAGTAAGGCATCGCCAATAATAGCCATATCACACAAATAAGTTGCGCGCGGCTGATAAGTCAGATCATTCAGACTTGGAACCACTGGATCTGGCAAAAGAATGCAATAACCGCGCAGATATTGCATCATCCATAAAACTACCCAACCTGATGGAACCTGACAAATCAGTGCCGGCTCCACACCTGCCCGCGCTGCCTCTACTTGTTTGGAAACAGACATTGACTACGCACCGAGATCAGTCCATCTTAATTCCTGACCATATTTAAAATCATGCAACGCCTTTGTGCCAATGACATTCTTGATCTGGTCAGGTTTGATCGCGCCAACCGTGGCGGGACGCAGCACATCGATCATGTCGCGGGTGAAGACTTCGCCGGCTTTAATATCACACGCCGCGCGCAGACAGCGACGCTGGACAACCGCGGTATCTTTTTCATTGTCTGCGATGAACTTATCGGAGGACCCAAGCGAACGTTCGAGTAGACGCGTCTCTTCGACCATCCTCGCCCATTTATCGGGATCCATCGCGAATTTGTGGTCTGGACCTTCGCGGTCATTGCTATCGGTGAAGTGACGCTCGATAACGCGCGCGCCCAACGTCACCGCGCCGAGGACGGGAGCGACCGCGTGCGTGTGGTCGGAGAGTCCCAGGATCACATCCGGGAACATGGATGCATAGGTCTTCAATACGTTGATGTGCAAATGGTCATAGTTGTTCGGGCTGGCTGTATAATTCGTGTTGCACTGCATCAGCACCAGCTGCTTGTTGATCTTCAGAATCGCATGGACAGCCTTCTGCACTTCGCCAATTGTGGATGCGCCCG
>DATKED010000213.1:0-8409 GCA_035512375.1 Anaerolineales bacterium | reverse complement strand
CGGCACATCGGTTGGGAAACGTCTTCGCCTTGACTCTCGCCAGGCATGGATTCGACATCGTGCTGCATTATCATCAATCACTAGACGCGGCGCTTCAGACCGGGGCGGAAGTTGAATCCGTTGGGAGACGAGCCATCTTATCCCAGGCGGACCTCGCCGATTCTTCTCAGATTCAGTCTTTGGTCTCCGGTTTCGAGTCTCTCAACGTTTTGGTGAATTCTGCTGCATTTATGCCGAGCGGAAACGTTGAAGCGCTCACGGTTGACAACTGGGACACTGCAGTTGACCTGAACCTGCGGGCTCCGTTTCTCCTCGCGCAGGCGTGTGCAAAAAAAATGACTGATGGTGGACTCATCGTCAACATTACCGATGTGGGTGCACAAAAAGCATGGAGCCGTTATCCATCATATACAGTCAGTAAAGCTGCTCTCGAATCGCTGACGAGGATCCTTGCCCGCGCCCTTGCACCGAAGATCAGGGTCAATGCCATCGCGCCGGGATTTGTCCTGCAATCAGACATTGTCTCTGATGACGAGTGGCAGCGGCTGATCAATCGGATTCCGCTCCAACGTCCCGCCCGAACGGAAGAGATCGCTTCGGCCCTCGAATTTCTGTTGAAGAACGAGTATATTACCGGACAGACAATTGTTGTAGACGGTGGATATTCGCTAATTTGATTCGCGCTCCCGAGGAGTATCGGGACTGTCGTGAGCGGCGCTGGTCGAGTGGACATGAGCAAATCGAATGTCGCATCGAGATCCAGCATACTCGCAGCGCATTGTCGGAGGAAAACTTTTATGTCCGAAATCATCGAACTTGCCGAAAAACTCAGATCTGAAGGTGAAAGATTCGTTTCGATCTTTGCTGGATTGACAGATGAACAGTGGCAAATGGAAGTCTATACCGAAGGCACCACCTGGACGATGCGAAATGTGCTGTCGCATTTTGTCACCTCCGAGCGCGGACTGCTCAAGCTCTTCGAGCAGATCCGTCGGGGCGGCACAGGCGCGGCAGATGATTTTTCGATTGACCGTTACAACGCAGCCATGCAGGAGCGGACAAAAGAAGCAGCTCCACAGGAATTGCTTGCGCAATACAAGGAGGTGCGTGCCAATGCCATTGCCTGGGTTTCAGGCTTGAGCGAATCCGAACTTGAGGTCACAGGCCGCCATCCATTTTTAGGTCAGACGGTGATCCGCGAAATGATCAAGATGTTATACATCCATAACCTGACCCACTATCGTGATATGAAGAAGGTACTGAGATAACATGTCATTGCGAGGATGTGTTTTTCCCGACAAAGGAATCTCTGAACGAAGGGTGCATATGTCCCCTTGGGTTTTCCCATTTTAGATGAGATTGCTGCGCTTTGCTCGCAATGACACACTTGAAAAGGCAAAAAATGAATCTTCCTCCATTCAAACTCGAACGTTTCTTCGCCAAATACGAATTCAACACTGAATACCTGCTCTGTTCCTCAGACTGTGAGTCCATGTCCGTTGCAGAATTGCTCACCATGGAAGCGGGCGCGTCAGAAAAATTTCAGCAGGTGTGGTTGGGTTACACTGAATCGCAGGGCAGCCCCGCTTTACGCGGTGAGATTTGCAATCTTTACGAAACGATCCGGCCAGAGAATGTTCTCGTTCATACCGGTGCGGAGGAAGCTATCTTCCTCTTCATGTTCACCGCTTTCAAGGAATATGATCACGTCATTGTCCATTCACCCGGATATCAATCGCTGGCGGATGTCGCCCGCGCGGCGGGCTGCGACGTGAGTCCATGGCGGGCGCGTGAAGAAAACGGATGGTCACTTGACCTCGACGAACTCCGTCACCTCATGCGCACGAACACGAAAGCGATCATCATCAATACGCCCCATAACCCAACCGGCTATTTGATGTCTCGTACAGACTATGAAGCTTTGCATAAGTTCGTGCAGGAAAATAATCTACTTCTGTTTTGTGACGAGGTTTATCGTGAGTCAGAATATGATTTTGCAATGCGTCTCCCTGCCGCGTGCGATTTTGGTGAACATGCCATCTCCCTGGGTGTCACTTCCAAAACGTATGGGCTGGCAGGTCTGCGGATCGGATGGATTGCCACGAAAAATAAGGAGATTTACGAAAAGTTGGCATCCCTCAAAGACTACACCACTATCTGCAATTCTGCTCCCAGCGAATTCCTCGCTGAGGTTGCAATGCGAAACCGCCAAAAACTGATAGAACGCAACCTCGGCATCATCAAAGCTAACCTGGCTGTGATGGATGGTTTTTTCTCTCGCCACGCTATTCTGTTCTCATGGGTGCGTCCGCAAGCGGGTTCAATGGCATTCCCGCGCTATCTCGGCGGCAATGTAGAAAAGTTCTGTGATGAGCTGGTGAAAAAAGCAGGTGTCCTGCTTTTGCCAGGCTCCGTGTACGATGACGCGCGTAATCATTTCCGTTTGGGGTTGGGCAGGAGGAACCTTCCACAAGCGGTGGAAAGGCTGGATGCGTTTCTTGCCGGGTAAACCTTCGCGTGAGAGTCTATCCTTCGGCGTTCTTTGTCGTTCGTGCTTTTAAAACTAGAATCGTTATTTTAAAATCGGAAATCATAAATTGAGAACTCTCCTCCGTCTTTCCCGCCCTCTGCACATCCTCCTCGCCGCGCTGACGTATTTCCTCGGCGCGAGCATTGCCAATTACCTGGGCAAACCCTTCCGCATAGATTCCTTCTGGCTGGGGTTGATCGCCGTCATTCTTGCACAGGCGAGCATGAACCTGCTGGCAGAAGTGTTTCGTCCAATTCATGAGACCACCGTCGAAGGCGAGACTCGGCGAGATCGCCTCACACTTCGCAACAACGCTTTATACATTTCCATTGCAGCCCTTACAGCAAATGCTGTAAGCGCATTTGTGCTCTACAACAACAATCGCCTTTCCGTTCAGTCTTTTTCCTTTCTTCTCCTTTCCCTCATTCTTATTCTGATCTACTCCATCCCACCTTTTCGCTTCGTCAATCGTGGATTTGGAGAACTTCTCCTTGCCACGCACATTGCGTACGTTATTCCTTCCATCGCATATCTTCTACAGTCCGACGAAACACATCGCTTTCTGCTTGTTACCATCCCGCTCACATTTCTGGCCTTTGCATATTTTATCGTTATGAATTTCCCTGCCTTTGCTTCAGACAATAAATATAATCGTAGCACATTGCTCACACGGCTTGGCTGGGAGCGCGCCGTACCATTGCATCACCTCTTTGTCTTGCTCGCCTATCTTTTCTTTTTGGCATCTCCCGCTTTCGGTCTCTCACTTTTCCTGCTCTGGCCCGCTTTCCTCACCCTTCCCTTTGCCCTGTTTCAAATTTTCCAACTCCGCAGCATTTCTCTGGGAGCCCCCACCAATTGGACTCTTCTCACCGCGACCGCGCTTTCGGTTTTTGGACTCACGGCTTATTTTCTGAGTCTGACGTTCTGGCTGCGCTGACAATCTCCAATTGCCAATGACTGACTCCACTTATGCCTGAGTTCCTAACTCTTCTCCCACCGGACGAAGCCCGCGCCCTGCTCCTCTCGTATCTTTCGCAGCCAATCACTGATTCCGAACGGACTGATGTTCCCTCCTCTTTGGGCCGTACTCTTGCGGAGGATATTACTGCGCCGTTTCCTTTGCCCGATTTTCAACGCTCTACCGTCGACGGTTACGCAGTCCGCGCCATGGATACGCATGGGGCAAGCGACTCTCTGCCAGCTTATTTGAATCTCATCGGCGAAGTCCCGATGGGCGACGCGCCCGTGTTCGAAATCGGCGCGGGTCAATGTGCGTTGATCCATACGGGCGGGATGCTGCCCGGTGGGGCAGATGCGGTGGTAATGTTGGAATATACACAACAAACGGGTAAGGACGAAATCGAAATCTTCCGCGCCCTCGCCGAGGGCGAAAACGTGATACGCGTCGGCGAGGATGTAACTCAGGGGCAAATGGTCCAGGCAAGGGGGAGTCTGATGCGCCCTGCTGAAATTGGCGGACTGATGGCGTTGGGGATTCTGAAAGTTAGTGTGGCGAGAAAGATACGAGTTGGGTTGATTTCCACCGGTGATGAGGTGATCGAGCCAAGTCAATCGCCGCGGCCCGGTCAGGTGCGGGATGTCAATTCCTATACACTCGGCGCGCTTGTTGAGAAGTCCGGGGGAATTGCGAATTTATATGGCATTGTATCCGATGAATTTGATGTAGTGAGAGACACCGCTGCGAAGGCATTATCCGAATGTGACATGGTCATTGTCACAGCCGGTTCCTCCGCATCCACGCGTGACACAACTGCTGATGTCGTTCGTTCGTTGGGGGAGCCCGGTGTGCTGGTACACGGCATCAACACGCGACCCGGCAAGCCGACGATCTTGGGTGTGTGCAATGGAAAGGCAGTGATCGGTCTGCCGGGAAACCCCGTCAGCGCACTGGTGAATGGGTATTTGTTTGTTCTGCCCGTGATCGAAAAACTATTGGGCGCAGTGCCCAGACCCAAACCCACCGTGCTTGCACGACTCACTGTAAATTTATCCTCTCAAGCAGGTCGCGAAGATTGGTGGCCTGTGAAACTCGTTCGGTCTGAGCGGAGTGGAGCGCAGTCGAAGGATGAGTATGAAGCAAACCCCATCTTCGGCAAAAGCAATCTTATTTTCACGCTTGCTTCTGCCGAGGGACTCTTGCGAATTCATCCTGACGCTACTGGGTTATCAGCAGGTGAACTGGTGGAAGTTTATTTGTTTTAGGATCGTCCTTATTCACTGCCAGGGCAGCTTTTCCAAATCCACGTTACCGCCGCTTAGAATCACACCAACCCTTAATCCACGCAGATCAATCTTCTTTTCCCACAAGACACCGACAGCGACTGCGGCAGAGGGTTCGATGATGATCTTGGCGCGCTCCCAAATAAATTTCATCGAATCGATCATTGCATCTTCGCTGACAGTGACAATCTGTTCGACGCGCTCCCGAATGATCGGGAACGTCAGCGCACCCAGGGATGTCAGCAACCCATCAGCAATTGTCCTTGGTTTCACCGATGGAAGAATCTCTCCAGCCCGGATCGAACGGTACGCGTCATCAGCCATTTCGGGTTCACCCGCGATGACGCGGATTCCCTTCTTGATTTCTGTCGCTGCGATGGCCGTGCCGCTCAGGAGTCCGCCTCCACCTACAGGCGCGATGATCACATCCAGTTCAGGGAATTCCTCCAGCAGCTCCAGAACTGCCGTGCCCTGACCTGCAATGACGCGTACGTCATTGTAGGGATGGACCACATCCGCTCCGGTCCTTTCGTAAATTCTCGTAAGCGTCGCTTCACGCGCCTCCAGGGTTGGCGTGCAAAATGTGATTTGTCCTCCATAACCCGCGACAGCATCCTTCTTGACCTGTGGCGCGTTGTTCGGCATGACGATATATGCCGGAATGCCGCGTAGCCCGGCTGCCCGCGCCAAAGCCTGCGCGTGATTCCCTGATGAATGTGTACAAACCCCGCGCCCCGCTTCTTCTTCGCTCAAAGAAAATACTGCATTACACGCACCGCGAAACTTGAACGCGCCCACTTTCTGCAAGTTCTCGCATTTGAGAAATACCTGCGCGCCGACTTTTTCGTTCAGGCTTTCGTTGGTCAATACAGGTGTGTGATGGATGTATGGATTAATCCGCTGCGCAGCTTTGCGAATATCGTTGAGGGTGAGGGACATGGAAACTCCAACGGACAGCTAATATCCTTTTTCAAAATCAACCACGTATTTCAATGGTTTACCATCGATATAAAATCGGTAGTTCTCGATAAACAGTTTCGTAATATCTTGCGGATAACTGATGGCTGAAGTGTGAAACGTCATATACAGGTTTGGTGTCCTCCAGAACGGATGACTTTCAGGCAAGGGTTCTTTTTCAAACACATCCAACACTGCAGCGGCCAGCTTGCCGTCGGTCAACGCCTGGACCAATGCTGATTCGTCCACCGCATTGCCGCGCCCAACGTTGATGAAGACCGCGTGACTCGGCATAGCATTCAATAGATTTTGATCCACGAGGCTGTTTGTATCTTTTGTTCTTGGCAGAACACTGACAAGATAATCCAATCCGTCTGCGAATTTCAGCAGATCATTACCATGAAAGTATTGGTCTACTTCTGTACTTATTTCACTTTCCCGCGTAAAGCCTCTCACCGTCATTCCGAAGTGTTTTGCTGTCCCTGCGAGATGCGCGCCAATGGAACCGACTCCAAGCAAGCCAATAGTCTTGCCCCGCAAGATTCCTGATTCAGGCCGTTGCCACTTTTTGGCTGCCTGCGCTTGGATCCGTGCAGACATTTTCTTTTCAAGAAAAAGCAGGTAGCCAAATACATACTCAGACATCAATTCGCCGAAAACACCGCGCGCATTCGTGAGGATGTAATCGCGGCGTTGGGCAGGATCAACCAAGGGTTCCACTCCCGCGTAAATGGACTGGATCCACTTCGGGGTTGAAAGCAGCGGAAGCGCATCTCGGATCAACTTCGGTTCGCCAAGGACAATGTCACATTCTTTAGGCTCGGTCGTGAATTCAAGTTCGGGTAATTGTGCATCGTCAATAAGACGCGTATATTCATCCGCATCACGTGAGAGGATAAAGAGTTTAACCATATTATTCAATTATACCCGTGCGATTAGGCACATATGAGAAAACAAAGAGCCGTGCATTGTCTGCACGGCTCTTTGTTCAACTGTTTTGTTTACAGTTTGGCGATCAGCTTCGGCGCACCATGCCGACCAGGAAGAGCAGAACGACCGCGCCCAGGACGGCGACAATCAGACTGGTAAGGTTGAAGCCAGTCACTCCTTGTGCTCCAAAGGCATTCATAAGGAAGCCGCCAATGAGGGCGCCGACAATACCAACTACAATGTTGGCGAGGGCTCCCATCTGAGCATTTCTTCCCATGACAATGCTTGCAATCCATCCAGCGATGGCACCGAAGATGATCCATAAGATGAAGTTCATTTTTACCTCCGAAAAGATTTGAATATTGGTCGATTCTTGCTGGGCGGGCATTCCGTTCCCGCTCATTGTAAGAAACGATGACAAGATGTGCTTGTTACGCTTCTTAACTATGAAAACCCCATTGCGAATAAAGAGTTGCTGCTAAAAGGTATTCCTATGGGATCTTTTTACTTTCTCCTTAATCCCATGATTGTTGTCAAAATTCCTGTGAAAAAAGATACAGCCATCAGTCCGACAAAAACACGCGCTGTTTTACTGTTTTCGCTTTCCAACCTGCCCTCTCTACCTGACATGGCGGAGACGGCAGGGATAGCGAGCTGTGGGTTAAACGCTTTAGCTGGTTTTCGTCCGGCATGCGGCGTTGCTCCGGGTTGTCTGGCCTCTTCTGCGCCCTCAGGGACAATTTTCGAACCGTAGTTGTTTGCGTAGACCTGGGTAAATTCCGCGCCAAATAACAAGATCTGGGCGGAGTAGTAGATCCAGACCAGCAACAAAACCAGGGAACCTGCTGCGCCAAAGGAAGATGCCACGGCGCTGTTACCCAGATAAAGGCCGATCAGCATTTTGCCCAACGAAAATAGGATGGCAGTCACAAGGGCGCCCAACCAGACGTCGCGCCAGGCGATCTCGGCATCTGGCAGGAACTTAAACATCAGTGCAAACAGGACTGCGATCGCCCCAATGGATATGACCAGATTTACGATCTGCAGGATAATTTCAGAAAGGGGAATGACATTTCCAATCGTTTCCTCAACCGCCGAAAGGCCGGCGCTGATCACGAGCGATACCAGCAAAAGGAACCCGATCCCCAGGATCATGGTGAAGGAGAGGAAGCGGTCAAAAACAACGTTTTTAATCGATTGAAGAAAACCTTTGGTCTCTTCCTCCTTCACATCCCAAATGGTATTGAGCGCATTGTGCAATTCATTGAAAACACCAAGCGCACCGAATAACAATGTAACGATGCCGATGACGGTGGCAGCAATCCCTTCGGTTGTATTACCGGCGCCGGTGATCAAATCGGAAACGAACGTCCGGCCTTCCGCGCCAACCAGGGCTTCAACCTGATTCATCACCTGTGACTGCACCACCTCCCGCTGCCAGAAAATACCAGTGATTGCGATGATGATTACCAGCAGCGGCGCAAGAGAGAAAATCGTATAGTAAGCCAGCGCGGCGGAGAGGCGCGAAGCTTTATCTTCCTTCCAGCCCTGGTAGGTGAGTTTAAGTAGATTCGGTAAATTCGATAACAGCTTTTTCATCACACAATCAACTGATGTTCTGATTGATCAACCTTGATTTTTCCAATGGCATTTCCGGGCAATAATAAAATGGAGACAAGTAATAATCCTCATCGGCTTTGGTGCATGAAAGGATTGACGAAAGAGGCGTGAATGTGTAATTTTGGTTTATG
>DATKED010000212.1:0-10053 GCA_035512375.1 Anaerolineales bacterium | reverse complement strand
TTCATAGTTCTGGTCCAGGCACTTTCATCTCACGCAAGCTTAATTTAATGTTAAGTATGGCAAGACGCGGTATGCCATCACCTCTTGGTTTGGATTTTCTTGCTGCAATATTTGTGCATTATAATGTGAATAGGAAAGAGGTTGAGGCCTGATTATTTAGGCCTCTTTTTCATTGCACTGTACAATTTTATATGGGAGAGGGCGTAAACCGAACAGAATTTTATATTTAATCTCACCGGAATAGAAACGAGAACACCTATGGCATTAAATCTTAGCTATCGTTCATCACAAATCATACAATCTGAAATCAGAAACATGTCCATTGAATGCGAACGGGTGAATGGCATTAACCTATCGCAGGGAATTTGTGATCTGGAGCTGCCTCTTCCAGTGAAATTGGGCGCGACGGAAGCAATTTCGGGCGGCATCAATCACTATACGCGTTACGATGGATTGTCCGAACTGCGAGAAGCGATATCCCGCAAGCTGATGCGTGATAATGGAATTCACGCCGATCCTGAGAAAAATATTGTCGTTTCCGGCGGCTCCACGGGCGCATTTTATTGTGCCTGCCTTGCCCTCCTGAATCCCGGGGATGAAGTTATCTTATTTGAACCGTATTATGGATACCATGTCAACACACTTCTGGCGGTCGATGCTGTTCCGGTCTATGCCTCCCTCGAGCCACCGACGTGGTCGATTGATTTCGATGCTCTTGAGGGACTCATCTCGCCTCGCACCAAAGGCATGATGATTAATACGCCGGCAAATCCCAGTGGAAAAGTGTTTGGCAAGGAAGAATTAAATCAGCTGGCCGAGTTCGCTCTCCGGCACGAGCTTTTTGTATTCACGGATGAGATATACGAATATTTCGTCTACGACAATAACGTCCACATCAGTCCCGGCGCCCTGGAAAGTATTGCCGATCAGACCATTACGATTTCCGGATATTCAAAAACATTCAGTATTACCGGCTGGCGAATTGGCTATGCAGTCTGTCATGAGAAATGGGCACAGATGATAGGTTATGTAAACGATCTTATTTACGTGTGCGGGCCAGCGCCCCTGCAGATGGGAGTTGCGCGCGGGATCGATGAACTTCCGGACACCTATTACCAGTCCCTCTGTCAGCAGTATTCCAACAAACGGGATAAAATTTGCGGTACCCTGGCAAAAATTGGACTCGAGCCCTATGTCCCACAGGGTGCCTATTATGTTCTCAGCAATGTGAAAAACCTCCCTGGATCAAGCAGTAAAGAAAAAGCTATGTTTCTTTTGAATCAGACTGGCGTTGCCACTGTGCCGGGGGAGGCCTTTTATGCGGATGGAACGGGGGAAAACCTGGTCCGTTTCTGCTTTGCGAAGGATGATGATATAGTAGATGAAGCTTGCCAGCGCCTGCTCCAGCTTCGTCTATAGTACCAGCATCACCATTGCTGGACTTGCAGGAGAATTCACTCTGAGAGTACATCTTTGTGGATTATCAGGTCTTGCTCGGCACGCCTGATCGGAACGGCAGGCACATTCGCATCTGACGAAAACAGAAAGTGACAGTACAAAGCCGTCACTTTCTAGCCCGGTGCAATCAATGGTCACAGTATGAGGAGCATCCTAAATGAACAAGAAAATTTCTTTTGCCGGTCCTTCAATTACCCAGAAAGAAATAGATTATGTAGTTGACGGCGTAAAAAATGGGTTTTATGAAACGTATGATCAACACACAAAACGGCTTGAGAAGGCAATCTGTGATTACGTTGGCGTGAAGTACGCGGTGGCAACTCACTGCTGTACGCTTGCACTCCATCTTGCCTGCAGTACACTGGGTTTTAAGCAGGAGGATGAGATCATTTGTACCGATTCGAGCTGGGTTGCAACTTCATACGCCATTGACTACACGGGAGCCACACCTGTCTTTGTCGATATTGACCCGGATACATGGTGTATTGATCCGGAGGCGATTCGAAAAGCCATTACGCCTAAGACAAAAGCCATCATGCTGGTTCATATGTTTGGCCAGCCCGCCGAGATGGATGAAATTATGGCAATTGCAAGGGAGCATGATTTGCACGTCATCGAGGATGCTGCCCCTGCACTGGGATCGACTTACAAAGGACAAAAAACCGGGAGCTTCGGTGATATTGGTTGTTTCAGTTTTCAAGGGGCAAAAATAGCTGTTAGCGGAGAAGGCGGGATTCTGGTCACAAATAATGAGGAGCTCTTCCAGAGAGCTACCTTGCTTGGCAGCATGGGTCGGACCGACTCGCAGTCCGTATTCTGGTCTGATATGATCGGCTATCAGTATACGATTGCCAACCTCACCGCCTCCCTCGCTCTAGCGCAGGTAGAGCGGATCGAAGAGCTTGTCGAACTGAAGCGAAAAATCTTTGGCTGGTATGATCAAAGGCTGGGAAATATCCCGGGCATTAAAATCATTCGTGAGAAGCCTGATTGCAGGAGCAACTGTTGTTATCCATCGATTCTTCTGGAAGACACTATTAAAGTGGATCGGGATGCTATTCTAAAACACTTCAAAGACCGGAATATTCATGCGCGCCCGGGCTTCCCCCAGATGAGCTGTTTTCCGGTCCATAACCAGCGATTTTCAAATCCTGTTGCCAAAAAAGTAGCCGAGAGGGGCATCTCTTTGCCATCGGCTGCCAACCTCGAAGAAGAAGATATTGATTTGGTCTGTCGTACTTTGCTCAGTCTCGTGTAGACGATTCTCGTATTCTGTTTATTTCAACAGCTATAGTATGGCCAACATCTGACGAACGAATATCACCATTCCCTTAGGAAAACTATGAAAGCATCTGATTACATCATGCAATATCTGCATCACAAAGGCGTGACGCATATCTATGAAGTCATTGGGGGTATGATCACACACTTAATCGATTCTGCCTACCAGCATGGACAGTTAAAGCTGGTCAGTACCCATCACGAGCAGGCAGCAGCATTCGCCGCCGATGCCACCGGCCGCATTACTGGGATACCCGGGGTTGCCATGGCAACCAGCGGCCCAGGGGCGATCAACTTACTCACTGGTATTGGCAGCTGCTTTTTTGACTCTGCTCCTGGTCTTTTTATCACCGGCCAGGTAAACCTAAGTGAACAGAGGAGAGACAAGCGCGTTCGTCAGCTGGGTTTCCAGGAAACAGATATTGTCAGCATGGCGCAGGCCGTGACCAAGGCAGCCTGGGCGGTGAAGTCTGTTGAGCAAATTCCTTCGATGCTGGAGGATGCCTTCCGGTTGGCTACAACCGGAAGGCCCGGACCTGTGCTCATGGATATCCCCATGGATATTCAAAGGATGGACATTCCAGACCAGGCAAGAGATATCGTTTCTAATTCGCCAGCAACCTTTGAACAATCCTCTATGCTTGATAAGCTACTCACTGCTTTAGACCGTTCTGAGCGGCCACTTATTTTAGTTGGCGGCGGCATACATGCCGCGCGCGCTGTTCCCGCCTTAAGGCAGTTTATTGATCTGGTCCAAGTTCCGGTTGTCAACTCACTGATGGCTGTAGATGTATTGCCATATCATCATCCATTGAGGGTCGGTTTGATCGGTTCCTATGGAAATCGATGGGCAAATATGGCCATTGGAACCTGTGACTTTCTCCTGGTTCTCGGCAGTCGCCTCGATATACGCCAGACCGGCGCTGATGTGGCAGCGTTTCAATCAGGCAGAGAAATCTTCCACGTCGATTGTGAGAGCGGAGAGATAAATAATCGGATCCAGGGTTGTTACCCTGTTGTTTCGGATCTCCATCCGTTCCTAGCCGCTGCCATTGAAGTAGCCCAGGGTCGCGCGTTGAAAAGCCATTCAGATTGGTCAGAGCATATCGATCAGCTACGCGAGGAATGGCCGGATATCCGCGAGCCGCGAGGCAATCTCACTGTCAATCCGAATCAAGCGATGCACGAGATCTCTGCCGCTTCACGCGAGGCAGCGGCGTATGTCGTCGATGTTGGCAATCACCAGATGTGGGCGGGCCAATCCATCGAAACGGGCCCCGATCAACACTTCATTACCTCCGGCGGCATGGGTTCCATGGGTTTCTCACTTCCTGCCGCTGTGGGAACTTCCTTCGCCTTACCAGGACGTACGATTGTGCAGATCACCGGTGATGGCGGGATGCAGATGAACATCCAGGAACTGCAAACCGTGGTTCATCATAAGCTGCCCATCAAAATGGTGGTCTTCAACAACCAGTCCTACGGCATGGTACGCCAGTTCCAGCAGAGCTACTTCCATGATCGTTTTGCTTCCACAGATTGGGGCTATTCGGCTCCGGACTTCTCCAAAGTCGCTTCTGCATACGGAATTCGTTCTGACACAGTTTCAGAAGATTCTCAACTGAGGAGCGGGTTGGAAAAACTCTGGGAAGACCCGTTTGAACCGTTCCTGTTGGAAATAAGGGTCGACAAGTCAGTAAACGCGTATCCAAAGATCGCTTTTGGCTACCCGATCACCGAAATGGAACCCTTTGCAAAGCCGCTTGATATGGAAGGAACCTAAACTCAGGTGATCGAGATCGTCATATAGTGTGAATGAAAATAAAACAAAAACCATCCTGATCGCGGGCTACTATGGCTTCGGAAATGTGGGGGATGAAGCCATCCTCACCGCGCTGCTGGCCGGTTTGCGCAAGCGGCGGCAGGACCTTGAGTTCATTGTCGCTTCCGAGCGACCCGCAGAAACGGCAGCCACCCACAATGTTCAGTCGGTCCATTGGAAGGACATCGATGGACTCTTAAATGCAGCCGAAGAGAGCGACCTGATCATCCTGGGCGGAGGCGGCTTGTTCCAGGATTATTGGGGGGTACCAGAGGGAGTTTCACTAACTCCGTCCCATTGGGGGATTTCGTACTACAGTGCCATAGGCATGCTGGCAGTTCTATATCAGAAACCATTTGTGCTGTATTCCGTTGGTGTAGGTCCTCTCCTCTCCGAGGAAGCCCGCGAATTCACCTGCTGGACATTCGATGTGGCAAACGTCGCAACCGTCCGCGATCCCGAATCCAGAGATCTGCTGACCGAGTTAGGCATCCGGGAGGAGAAGATCACCGTCCTGCCTGATCCGGTTCTTACATTGGAGTCCGACCCCGAATCCGCGGCTGATATCCTGCGCTCGTACGGCATCGACCCTCAAGCGCGTCCACTGTTTGGGGTCTGCGTACGGAACTGGCTCGAGGGAACGCAGGCGGAGCGCTGGAAGAGAGAGCTGGCAGCCACTCTGGATCAATTCCTTGCGACTCACGATGTGCAGATTCTTTTCATCCCGTTCCAGGTGCAGGAACACCTACTGGAAAATGACCATGCCGCCGCGCTGGATATCGTATCCACCATGCAGAACCGGGACCGGGTATACCTATTCCCGGAGACGTATTCTCCATCCTTGACTGCCGGGCTCATCGCGCACTGTCAACTCGTTGTAGGAATGCGTTTGCACTCGTTGATCTTTGCAGCCAGCGCCAGGGTCCCTGCGGTTGCATTGACGTACGACCCCAAGGTTGACAGCTTTATGAGGTCTCTTGGTCTGTCGGAGTACGCCGTAGACCTGTCATCCCTGCATGCCGAAGGGCTTTCGAAGGTTCTGGAATCTGCATGGGCTCAACAAGAATCCATGCGAAATGACCTTGCCTCACGCGTCCGGGAACTAAACGAGCTTGCCAGCAAGACCCCCGATCTGGCACTGGGACTATTAGAGCCAGGCTCGACGACACCGTTCTCCATGGAGGTCGTACAGTCGCTGGCGCTCCGGCAGACCCGCACGCTGGCAGACAAGGAACAGGAACTGCAAGCCCGGTTGGCGGAGCTGGAAACGAAACGACAGGAGGTGTTTAGCCTCAAGATCCAGATGAAGGGCATCTTGAATAGCCGGTACTGGAGGCTGGCGCAGCAGATTCGCCAGATCAGGGAAACTCTCGTTCCGGCGAGGAGCCGCCGGGAGCGTTTCCTCAGGGACGGGATTCGCTCTTCAAAGGAATGGTTCGGCTCCATCCGTGGGAGCGACCTGGGATTAATACGATCCTCCGACTTGTTCGACGAGGCATGGTATCTCGCCAAAAACCCCGATGTGGCGCAATCGAATGTCGATCCGCTGCGCCACTATGTGCGCTGGGGCGGTCTCGAGGGGCGGGACCCCGGTCCGCAATTTTCCAGTGGCTGGTACCTCAGCAGGTACGAGGATGTCAGAAAAGCGGGCATGAACCCTCTCCTGCACTATCTTAAGTTTGGCAGGACGGAAGGACGCCTCATCGCCGGCGTGCAGGAAGCGCCCACATTACAGGTTCTCGAACCGTATCAAAGTGCGGTGGACCCGGACTCAGTCAGGGTATTAAGCGATGTCATCGACCGGTTGAATGAAAGGTCGCTCAAGGGGGTCTTCGTGGTCACCAGCGCCTTCGTTTTTGATGAACTCTACAACCAGAGGGTGATCAATCTTTCTAAATTCTTGTCACAGCAGGGGTGGGGAATTATCTATATTGCCTGGCGGTGGAGTGAGAAAGAGGCAATACCGTACCTTGGAGAGGAAGTTTACAGGAATATATTCCAGGTTCCTGTGGATATGTTCCTGAAGAGTGTAGAGGCATTTGCACATGTTGAATATGCACGGAAGTATTTCTTTGTTGAGTTTCCCTATCCCGGCTTTTTCCTGAGTGCGTTAAAGCTGCGGCGTTTTGGCTTCGAGGTGGTCTACGAGATCATTGATGAATGGGAGGAATTTCATAAAGTTGGGCAGGCGATCTGGTTCAATAAATCCCTCGAAAATGCATTTGTGATCAATGCCAACCTCGTGACGGCAGTTTCTCCTCCACTCATCGAAAAATTCAATGCCTTGCGAAAGGATATTCATCTCTCCCCCAACGGCTATACACCTGCCTTGCTTGGTGAGGAGCATCGTAACATTTGCGGCGGGAAACAAATGGATAGGGACGAAATCCATCTTGGGTATTTTGGTCATCTCACGGAATCCTGGTTTGATTGGGACTTTCTATTAAAGGTCCTCCATCTGGCTGGGAAGAAAAACTTCAAACTGCATGTGCATCTCATCGGTTATGGCGAGCCTGACCTACAGAAAAAGCTTGCAAGATATTCAGACCGGGTCAGGTTTTATGGAAAGGTCCATCCTTCCGAGCTTTACCGGTATGTAAAAGATTGGGATGCGGCCATGATCTGGTTTAAATCCGGAAGACTTAGTGAGGCGGTTGACCCGATCAAGATGTACGAATATCTTTACTTCGGTCTGCCGACGATTGTCAAAGGGATAAGTCACTTAAAAGACTTTCCCTTCGCACATGTGGTAGCAAATGAAAGCCAGGCATTGGATGCCCTCATGGCTTTTCATGCGGATGGGTTAAAAAATCGTACGGCACACCGCCAAATGACCCATGCTGCCGAACGAATGCTTGTCAGGTCCACATGGGAGCAAAGATTCACCGACCTGCTCAAGATTTTGGAGAGCGAAGAACGTCTGGTTTTATGAGCGGCCCATGTTCCAACCCGAATCAGTATACGTAAAACCTGCCAGCAGACTGTATCCTGGAGTCAAATGCTGTCGTCAGGTGTCCGGGCGTGAATTCAAAAAGGCATGCAGTGATGGTTTCGCATAATACCCAAAGCCCGGATCAAGAATCAGGGGACAGAATAGAGGTTGGCAAGATAAAGCACATGAACCGGCGGCAGGAATTAACCTGGCTGGGGTTGATCCTGGTCGTCGGGCTATCCCTTCGCCTGCTTTTCATCACCTTCTTTCCAACCACGCCGGTTTCAGATTTTCTCAGTCTTCTCGATTTCGCCATTGTTTTTCGTGATGATTGGGTTGCGAAGAACGCCTGGCAGTGGCGTTATTTTTCCCCTGGTTTGCCTCTCATTCTCTCGGTCATCCTTCGATTTGTTCATGGATCCCCTGAAACAATTGCGAGAGTGGCGACTGCATTCTTAACCGGTTTGGTTCCTGTTTTACCGTACCTCCTGTGGAAGGATATTTTTCCTCCGAGAACGCGGATAATTGCCGCGCTCCTTTTGGCGCTATGGCCCAGCCAGATCCTGTTTTCAAGTGTGCTGGCGCAGGATAATTGGATCATTTTTCCAGCGGTTGCCATTACAGTGCTGGCAGTGCGTGTTCTCGTTATCAAAAAAGAAGATGGCGCATCCGTTCTCTCCGCTTTGCTTTATTCAGGAACAGCTGCCATCCGCCAGGAGATGATGATCGTGCTTCTGCCTACCACGGTAATTGCCTTATGGGGCGGTGCGCGTAAAGATCGGATTCGTAATGTATTCATGGGGGCTTTCATCATTAGCATCATTTTCGCTGCACTTATTCTGCAACGAGGCATGGCGACGGGTCTCTATACACTGAGCACCGAGCATTTTGGCAAAGCCATTCTCGGCGCCTATGTTCCCGGCGCTGGAATGGGATGGATAGATCCAATCCCGTATGTGAAAGCCACATATCCGGAACGAATGGAAAATGGAGATTCAGATAGCGTATTGGCTGAAGTCGCCCTGGGGATCACCTGGCAGGAATTCGCTGGACGACCGGAATTTCACGTGATTCGCATCTTGGGATCTACACTAACCAGCCTTTTTGAAATGGATGGACAACTTGTTTGGTGGAGTTTGTTGGGAGAGGGAATATTGCCACCCAGGTATCAAAACAATGCCGTTCTATTGACAAAAAATCTCTTGCCCATGCTTCTGCTTTACCATATGATGTTACATACGCTCTTTGCCTGTTCACTATTTTTTTCCCTGAGTCACCGTCACCTCTTGAAGTGGATCCTTCCCATCATTATGACAATTGCACTTAAGCTGGGCTTACACGCAGTGACCGTATCCCAGTCACGATATTTTCTGGTCGTGGTGGCATTGGAAATTCTAGTGATTTCAATCGTGTGGGACACGCTGCTTAAAAAAGAGAATTGGAAAATGGCTCTTCGTTCGATATTCATCGGCATGCTGAGTATCCTGTTACTGGCAGCCGCCATGTACTACGCCAGGGAATATGTAAAAACACACGATATTGTTTCATCCTATAGTGAATCAAGGATTTTGAGTTGCGGTCATAGCCAGGAAATTGAGATCGGATTGCTCAGCCATGCAGCCTGTGTCAGAGATGTAGTATCATAATTGGAGAAGCAGAATCATCAGATCCAGCACAAAATATCCACTTGTCTATTTTAAAACGCTTTGTGTCAACAGATACCATGACAAAAGAAGAACAGGGAAAGCACACCTCACGAAAAATGAACATCCTGATCATTTATCAATTTTGTACTTTTGGCGGAGTGGAACGGGCAGTCTTAAATCGCGCCAGGACCTTCAGGAAACATCATCAAAACGTTAATATTTCTGTTGGGTATCTGCGTGACCATGGAGCATTACACTCCTTCCAGACATACATTCATACGAACGAATTGGATGACCACCTGTCTGCCTTTCTACTTCGGGAGGAGGCAATGCCCGATCTGGCTCAATATGATTTTGTGTTCATTATTGACACACCTCAACTGTTCAAGCACACGCTCCACGCAGGCAATGTGTTCATTGAGTGCCATACACCTACCTTCAAAAACAGACAATACCTGGAAAGGCTGCCTGAGAATATTCGCGGGATCCTTGTGCCCTCCCATGCCTTCAAATCCATTCTGCAGGAGGAGTTTCAGGGGTTGCCTCTCATATTCGTCCTGCCCAACCCTGTTGCGGAGGAATTTTTTGAAATTCCTGCCCCAGTAAATGACAGGATTTATTCTGCCGCGCCCCTGGCATACTTTGCCCGGGTGGATGACGAGCTAAAAAACTTCCCCGAGACTGCATCCATTTTCGAGTTGTTTGCCGCTGACGAGAACATTATGTTTGCGGTCATCGGCCGAGGTGTCGGAGATGCCCATCTGTTGTGTAGCCTTGAAAACAAAAAGATCCTTGGCAAAACGTTTCTCCGTGACCAGATCGGTTTCGATGCGGCTCCTGCATTCGCCAGAATGATCAAGGATCACCGGGGCCTGTTCCTTTCGTCATCAAAAGGCGAGTCGTTTGGGCTCAGT
>DATKED010000211.1:0-5328 GCA_035512375.1 Anaerolineales bacterium | reverse complement strand
ACCTCAGGAACAAATCACCTTAACCTTCTGGCTTCCAACGGCCACGCTGGTTGTTACCGTTCTAGCCTGGCTGCTGACATCCACCCCTGAAATGCGCGGCTGGAAACAAAATTTCCCTGCGACGGCGGTGTTGTTGGGTGTGATTGTATGGATGGATCTGAATCGCTATTTCGGATTTGAATCCATGTTCACCATAGCGACGCCCAGACTGCAATGGGTTTGCGCGCTCATTCTTATCTTAATGGGTGTGGCCTTTGTGATCGTCCGCTTCAGGGAGTTTCCATCGATTTTGTTTTTGATCGCAATCGTTGGCTTGGTCCTCCTGTTTGTGTTGATCAAAGTGCCGGCGGTGCTGAGTATTTTTTTTCAAGCGATATCAGCCATTCGTGGGAAGGAAACGAGTGGTTTCGTATCCCTTTCGTGGCTCGGATTTTCATATGTGTCGTTCCGGTTGCTGCATACCATCCTGGATCGAAAGTCTGGGCGGTTGCCCTCCGTTCCACTGGGGGAATATGTCAATTATGTCATCTTTTTCCCTTCCTTTACAGCAGGTCCCATTGATCGACTCGAGCGCTTCATCCACGATTTGAACGATCCTGTCTTGCTCGACGGCAAAGGCTGGCTTGAGGCAGGCAAACGGTTCTTTTCAGGGTTGTTCAAGAAGTTTGTAATCGCTGATGCTTTGTCTTGGATCGCCCTAAATGAAGTATTCGCCCAGCAAGTAAAATCTTCCGCGTGGATGTGGATTCTCTTGTATTGTTATTCTCTGCGAATCTATTTTGATTTTAGCGGTTATACGGATATCGCGATTGGTTTGGGCAAACTTCTTGGCGTGCGTTTGCCTGAAAACTTTGCTTCCCCCTATTTGAAACCTAATCTCACACAGTTTTGGAATTCCTGGCACATGACACTGACGCAATGGTTCCGTAGTTATTTTTCTAATCCATTGACGCGCGCCATGCGTTCCAGCGAACGACCCGTGCCAGTTTATCTAATGATCTTGGTTGTGCAAATCAGTACGATGGTCTTGATCGGTTTATGGCACGGCGTGACAGTGGGCTTTATATTGTGGGGCCTGTGGCATGGAACAGGGCTTTTTATCCAGAATCGGTGGAGTGACTATATGAGAGTTCATATGCCCACCTGGGGGAAAACTCGTACAGGCCAAATGGTCCTGACGTCCTCAGGTTTTTTTTTGACATTTAATTTCGTATCGCTTGGCTGGCTGTTTTTTACTCTTCCCACACCTCGGGATGTGTGGAGCGTTATGGCAATCCTATTCGGTGTATTATGAAGACAGCGATTAACCCTGGCCGCGTACTGGTCAAGGCATTGTGCCTGTTTATAATAATGAACATCCTTTATATATTGATCGAACCCCAGGGCTCCAGAGGTTCTGGCTACAACGTAATATTCCCCGGGCGGACGCGCCTGCCTTTTGGGATCACTGGCGACCCTTTTACGGTGACCGTTGAGGATGTGGACGCCATGTTTACCTCGCATCTCATCTCGGCAGCCAAGGCGCCAAAAGAATATCGCATTGTGTTGATCGGTGATTCCTCCGTCTGGGGGGAAGATCTGGGAGCTTATGAAGTCATTTCAGAGCAGTGGAATCGAATGAACATGCAGTGTGCAGATAGAACGGTCAGAGCCTATGACCTTGGTTATCCTCATCCATCCGTAGTCAAAGACCTGGTGATTCTGGACAAGGCTCTTGAATATGAACCTGATCTCATCGTTTGGTTTGTGACGCTCAACACACTGATCTCTCAGCGGGTCAATCCATTTTTAGTTGCAAACCGCGAACAAGCGGTGAATGTTCTGAATGCTTATGACATCTCCTTTAAGCAGGGTGAGAAATTGGGTAAGGGTGCGCCCGACTTTTATGAAAGGACGTTGATCGGTCAAAGGTCGAATCTGGCTCGAAGGATCAAACTTCAACTGCTCGGAATTATATGGACCGCAACAGGTGCCGATACAAATACTCATGCACGGGATGACCTGCCAAATTTTCAAGTGGGAGATGATCCGCGCTACCGCGGTCTGGAGCCATCCGAAGACATAGAAGCTCTGCTATTGTTGAGCGCGCTTTCGGCAGGATATGAAATGGCTGAGCCGATTCCGGTGTTAATTGTGAACGAGCCAATGTTTGTTGCCCCTGGAGCAGATACACGGGTGCGTTACAATGCTGGCTATCCGCGTTGGGCATACGACCAGTATCGTGAGGCAATGGCAGGGCAAGCGCAAAGTGCCGGCTGGAATTATCTGGATCTATGGAATGCCATCCCGCCGCAATACTTTTCAGATGCCGGCTTGCATCTCGGTGCTGAGGGTGAGCGACTCCTAATTGAACAGATTAACCCGGCTTTGCAGTCGCTCCTATGCAACTGACAATCCTACTATTACCGAGGAATTCTCATGACAGACACAATTATTCCCACTATCGAAAAATTCATCGCTGCACAGATTCTTAAACAATCCAATCGAAAGATTTCAGCCGACGAGCCTCTAATCTCCAGTGGATTGATCGATTCATTCAGTTTGATGGATCTTGCCCTGTTTGTCGAAGATACGTTCGGCGTGCGCATCGAAGACACAGAATTAAATGCAAATACATTCGACAACTTGTTACAATTGGCATCCTTAATTGAATCCCGCAAGTCATGATGACGTTCACCGACCGACTCAAAACGATTCATTCCCGGACCCCGGAACGGGTCGCCGTCTATTTGCAATTCTCAGGACCGGATGACCTACCCTTAACGTACGACCGGCTTCTGCGCGGAGCGAGCGCTTACGCTCGGACTTTGGAGCGCGAAGGCATCCAGCCGGGTGAAGTCGTTGTCCTGATCCTCCAGCACGGAGAGGAGCTAATCCATTCCTTCTGGGGGGCTATTTTGCATGGCGCCATCCCTTCGATCATGCCTTTCCTTACGGAAAAACTTTCGCCCGAGCGCTATCGAGCGGATCTATCTGCGCTGATCTCAGTAACAAAACCTGCCGCGATCGTCACATATCCGGAATTTGAAGGGGAGGTCCGCGCGGCGCTACGGGAGGGAGATTCAGTCCGCTCGGTGATTGTGACGAATCGGATTGAACCGCCATCCCATGTTGATTTTGTGTCGTTGAAGGGATTCCAGCGCAGACCAGACGATATTGTCCTGCTGCAGCATTCTTCCGGGACGACTGGTCTGCAAAAAGGTGTGGCGCTTTCGCATCGAGCCGTTTTTAATCAACTGGATTCTTATGGGAAATCATTATCCCTTGGCGAAAATGATGTGATCGTCTCCTGGCTGCCGCTCTACCATGATATGGGCCTGATCGCTGGCTTCCTGATGCCAATCCTCACAGGTATTCCGCTCGTGCTCATGTCTCCCTTTGATTGGGTCCGCGCCCCGTACAGATTGTTGCAGTCCATTTCAAACCATCGCGGCACCCTGACGTGGCTTCCTAATTTTGCTTATAACTTTTGTGCGCAGAAGATCCGTGATCGTCACACCGAAGGTGTGGATTTGTCTTCATTGCGCGCGGTGATCAATTGTTCAGAGCCAGTGCGTTGGGAGAGTCATCTCGCTTTTTATGAACGGTTCAAAGATCATGGACTGAAGTTTGAAGCGTTGCAGACGTCCTACGCTATGGCAGAGAACGTTTTTGCTGTGACCCAGAGCCGATTCGGGAGTTTGCCTGTCGTTGAGGAGATCGACCGGGAAGCATTTATGGTTCAACGCGTCGCGAAAAGTCCTCTGGATGAACATCCTTCCATGAAAATGATGTCCTCTGGTAAGCCGCTGGAAAACGTGCAAGTAAAGGTTTTTGATGAAAATGGGAATGAAGTTTCGGATCGGGTGATCGGCGAACTCGCACTCCACAGTAACTGTATGCTGACCGGTTATTTCAATCGTCCGGATCTGACGGAAAAGGCATTTCGTGATGGATGGTATTTGACTGGCGATTATGGCTATATCTCGAACGGCGAAGTGTTTGTCTCGGGACGTAAAAAAGATATGATTATTGTTGGCGGTAGAAACATTTACCCGCAGGATCTGGAGGCGCTCACCTATGAAGTGCCCGGTGTCCATGCGGGGCGTTCGGTCGCATTTGGCTTGTTCGATGAAGGACAGGGGACGGAAGAGGTGGTCGTTATTGCAGAAGGGGATTCAGAAGATGTGAATGAACAGCAAAAAATCGCCGATGCCATTCGTTTGCATGTTACAAAGAATTCTGCAATCGCTTTGCGGTATGTGAAGGTCGTTGGACCAAAATGGATACTGAAAACTTCGAGTGGGAAGACAGCTCGGTCAGCCAACAAGGAAAAATTCTTGCGTGAACTGGAAGGCAGGGAGGTTTAGGAAATAGCATGTCCTCGTCGGAAGCTGTTTATCGGGCAATTCAGGCTGCACGGGCCGGTCGCAGAATGGAGGCACGCGACGTATTGCTAAAAGTTGTTGCGTTTGATCCGCAAAATGAAACCGCCTGGATTTGGCTTTCTGGACTGGTTGATTCTGTGGAAGATCGTATGATTGCCTGCGAAAACGTGTTGGTCATTAATCCTGGAAATGAAAGAGTGCGGGCTTATCTCGCAGGGCTTCAACGTCAGCATCAGTCGTTACTGGCCAGAAAAAACGTCGGTGACGCTCTAGGTTTGTTTCTTCAGGCAAAAAGACTCGCAGAACAGCAGGATATCGATTCTGCTCTTCGTCTTGCCAGGCAAGCAGTGGAAAAAGATGAACACCATGAAGAGGCGTGGCTGCTGATCGCCAGGATCTCTCCTGATCTTGATCAACAAATTGCAGCTTTTGAGAGCGCATTCAAAATTAATCCATCCAATGAAAAGACCGTCTCGGCGCTGGAAGAGGCACGGTATCTGAAAGGGAATCCCATCGACGCGGCGGCACGGCTCGAGCAATTGGGGAGATTTGAAGATGCCTTGAATGTTTATACAGATCTGGCAGGAAAAGCCAGAAATTCAAAAGAATTTGATCACATCTATAAACAGATTATCCGGATTGAAGGATTGCGGAATGAGAATATCCGCTATGTGGCCCCGTCCGCTTCGATAAACCGTTTGACGTTTGTATGGCCGTTGTTGTACATGAGTCTGGCTCTTGTGCAAGTGGGACTAAACCCTCTGGCGCACCCAATCCTTTATTTGTGGCTGGGTTTGCCCCTGGTAGCGGCAGGAAGCTTTCTGCTTTCGCTGGCAGAGGTGCGTTCCAAGCATTTTGTTTGGCAAAAGTTATTTTCTGAGCAGGGGGAGGGCTCCAACTTCGCCCGTCTGGTTACCGCTGCGGCGGGCTGGTTCCTTGTAATCATTCCTCATGTTTTGAT
>DATKED010000210.1:0-6226 GCA_035512375.1 Anaerolineales bacterium | reverse complement strand
TGCATTTGGGATAGTCAACTAGTCTGCTATTCAAAGAAGAAGTGCCCGTCGAGAGACAGGCGCTTTTGATTTTACGAGAATTTCCAGGGAATATCTCAGCCACAGAGATAGCAGAGAAAAAAAGAATTTTTTCAGATGTCTCAGCGGGCTCTGTGGCTGCGCAAAGTGTACTTTTGGAGGAGCTATTTCTCGATCTTGTAAATGATAAACCTGCGGTTTTCCAGTTCCTTGTCGAGGGGCAGGTTGCATGCTTTGATCTGGTCGGGCGGCACCTGGTTATTTTCACCGACTTTTTTACTCAGAATCAGGTAATCACCTTTGAGCATCCCGTCACATTTGTTGATCATGATTGATGGATAGTCCGTCATCAGTCTCATCACGCGCGCTTTGTAGAAAATCAACACACTGTCTGGCGGCGCTTTTCGCTTGATGTAGTCGTATACCTCCATGCTGAACGGGTCGAAGGGTCCGTTGATCTGGCGGTCTTCCTTTAGGTTGACGTACACCGAGCTGGCTGAGTAGACCAGAAAATATCCGATGATGAGCAGCCAGAAGCCGTAGAAAACTCGTTGACCCGTCAGCTGATTTTTTTCCGGCAGCTTGCCGATAATGAACTTCATCCCCTGAAAGGCAAAGTAAATGAAGATGGGCAGGAGCGGGAATATGTAGCGTGGTCCCTGCCAATATGGATAGGTGACATGCACGAGCATCCATACGACGAAGAACCATAGCAAGAACGGTTCGTGCTTGCGGCGGATCCACGCGCCGAGCAGGGCAAAGAGGAGGACAATGTAATACAGGAACTTCCATCCCGGCTCGACGCCAAAGAACCAGGCAAATATCCTGAAATATAAGCCAATAAAATCCCTGACCAGATCGGCGGTCAGGTTTTCATATTGCGTAAGATAGGATTCGCCCCCGCCGGGGAAGATTGCGGCATTCAAGATCCAAAGTGCGGCGAATACAGCGCAGACGATGACAGAGTTGATGACGATCCGTTTAACCGCCTCGCGGTCTGTGCGCTGCGCCACAAGCCGGAAAAATTCCACAGCCAGAAAACACCCGAGCAGGAGGAGTCCCGTTGCCCGCAGGAACGTTGTACAAAAAATAGAAGCACCGATGAAAGCGTAATGCCACCATCCGCGCGGTTCATCACGCGTCACGAGATACAGGGTCAGCGTGGAGAAAAAGAGAAACGGGATGTCGGAAAGAATCTGATCTGTGAAGAGCAGGAGCATCGGGTTGAACGCGAACAGAGAAACCAGGATCAGGCTCTCAGGAAGCGTGAGCCGGGATCTTGAAAACAGGTAAAGAACAAACAGGAAGCCGGAATACAATAACAAGCCGGGGATTTTCAACGTCAATGGGCTGATCCCGTTGAGGGCGTAAAACGGGGTCAGAATAAGCGGGTACCCCCATGGGTAGGCGAGTGGCCCGAGATGTGAGGTGGACTGGTAATTCGTGAAATCGCTGATCTCGATAAACTCGTCTGTCGTTCCCTCCCAGATGCTTTTTGCCTGGAGCACATACCATGCCCAATCGTCACCCCATTCATGTCCGCTGCGCAGTGTGCCGGCGCCTAGGATCAGCGAAACGAGTATGATGCCGAAAATAATTTTGTCCTTCATGAAAATAATTGTACCTCTTGAAATTCAGAACATTCGTTCTTTATAACGGGATCAACTATCCGCCCGAAAAGGCGGATAGTTGTACGCTTCGGATCCAGCCGGACCTGATACTTTTCTAAATGCCTTGTCCCATCTGCGGCATTGACCTCATCCGCCGTACGCGCTCCGTAAGCGGGCGCTTGGCAACCATTGTGACCTTGCCGCTTCCATATGGTGTGTAGACGTTTATCGCCTCCCAGCCCTCCGCGCCCCATTCATCGAGGGCAGCCTGGATCTGTTCGTCCTTCGTTCCAAATATACTGCCTATGGTTTGAACCCGGTATTCCCATTGTTTGTATTCTTCCATCATTGGTGCCTCCTATAAAGCTAACAGTACATGCAAAACAATATCGGCTGAGAAATGCGCGATCATCGCGGATTCAAGCCCGCGCTTCCAATACAGCCAGCCAAAGCCGATCCCTGCGAGACCGTTGAGTACAATGGCACGCGTGATGACCAAAGGCGTGAGCGGAATGATCGTTGCTGTGGCGGGCAGGTGCCCCAGGCCGAAGAGCACCGCGGCGAGAATATTTGCGATCCAGAATACCGCGCTGGTTGGCTTGCCCTCCGTTGTTTTGCTGATGAACGATCCGATCCACGCGAACAACGACATGACGAACAGGCGCAGGAGAACTTCCTCGACAATGCCACCATAAAACGATGCAAGAAATCCTTTCCACGCGGCGGGTTGTGCGGTTTGCAGATTTAAAGCGTCTGCTGAATCGCCCAGTTCGCGGAGCAAAGCGGGTTGAAAGTAGACCAGTTCCAGCCCAATGATGAGCAGGGATGCGACCACACCAACGATGATGCTCACAGGTAGGATCGCGCGAAGTTTATCCACAACCGATTCGCCCCTCAATCGCGCCTCCAGAATCGGGAGTCCAAGCCCGATGCGGTTGGCGAAGAAAAGCCCCAGTGCGGTCAATACTCCCAGAATTACAGCATTCTGGGCGATTTGAAGCGTAATCAGAAAGGGCAATGAGATGGGTAAATCCAAATCCTGCAAAATTCCACTTTGCAACTCTAGTGAATAAGGGATGATGGCGATCACACCAAAAATGACTGCGCCCCATAAGATGAAAAAGATTTTCCAATTGAAGGGTTTGTTCATGTGCATCTCCTATAATTTTGCAATGAGGGAACTTCGTTTGAAATTTCGGATGCCCAGATAAATCAACACTGCATCCACGATCCAGATCAATGTGCCAATCATAAAGACTGTGCCGACACCGAGAAATAAAACCCCGGAGATTTGACCGATCACCAAACCCAGAACTAGCACCACCAACGAACCAGTAAGTTGATACGCTTCCATGAAGGTTTTGACGCGTGCCGAGATCATCACAGTCGCTGAGATGCCGAGCAAGGCAAAGGCGGGCGTCAGCCAGAACATCAGCGGCCACCAGGCGGGCAGCGGGAACCAGATGCGCCCGAATAAATTAAAGCTCGCAACATTGACAATGATGATGTACACAAGATAAGTCAGCCACGAAAGCGAGATCGCAGGGATCACCGCCGCCAGCACTTTGCCGAGGAAGAGTTCCATGTCGGTGGCAGGGGAGTACAACAATGCCTCCATTGTTTTGCGTTCGCGTTCGCCAACGAACGAGTCCGCACCCACCACCGACGAGAACATCAACGGCATAATCAGAAACAGTGGCGCGAGCAGAAACGCCGTCATGTATAATACGAACATTTGTTCTAATTTCAACCCCTCGAAAGTTGTTCGTATGGATGGAGGCAGATTATTCAACAGCGGCTCCATATCCCCCAGTTCGCGTTGAATATCCTCCATAGGTATGACCTGCGGTAATGCTGCAAACAGAATCGGCATGACGATCGCAAAGATCAACGGGATCGCGATAGCAGGTCCCCAGGCAACCTTGTTCTGACTCACTTCTTTCAAGTCCTTGCGGGCAATCGCCCAAATGGAACGCCAGTTCATGCATCACCTGCCTGCAGTGCAAAATAAATATCTTCCAACGTGTAATCGCGTGGATTGACTCTCAGTATTGACTCGCCGCCATCAACAAGATAACGAACAATATCAGGAATCACATCTTCGTTTTCAACCCGGACGGATAACGCATCATCCTCAACCGATGCCTGAATTACGCCGCGAAGACTCTTGAGTCTCCCCACAGGATCTCCTTTAGGTTTCACGTGAAACGTGATGTCCACCCAGGTCACAGGCCACATCTTTCGGGCAAGTTCCTTGAGGCTTCCCAATGCGAGGATCCTGCCTTTATTCAGGATGGCCACACGGTCACACAGACGCTGCGCTTCGAAAAGATTATGTGTTGCCAACACAACGGTTTGTCCATCTGTGCGTCTCAGGCTTGCGATTAAGTCATTGACTTGCTGCGCGGCTTCGGGGTCAAGTCCCGATGTCGGTTCATCCAGAAACAACAGCGGCGGTTTATGGATTAACGCGCGGGCCAGGGCGAGACGCTGCTTCATCCCTTTGCTGAAAGTTTCCACTTTATCCCGTGCGCGGGATGCGAGTTCAAAGAATTCCAGCATCTCATCCACACGGCGGATCATGTCCGATTCGGGGATCGCTTGCAGCGTGGCAAAAAATTCCAGGTTCTCGCGCGCAGACAATCGCTCGTACAAAGCCGGGGTCTCCGTCAACACTCCTGTTTTGCGGCGGATGGAATCGCCCTGCGACGCAGGATCCATCCCGAATACGCGCGCGGTTCCAGCTGAGGGCGGGAGGATGCCATTCAATAATCGTACAGTAGTGGTCTTGCCTGCGCCATTCGGACCGAGCAAGCCAAACACTTCTCCAGACTCCACGGTGAAGGTCATGCCGTCCACGGCTTTTTGGCTGCCAAAGCTGCGGTGCAGGTCGTTGACTTCAATAATTGGATTCATTTTGTTTCACGTGAAACAGAGCAAGGACCCTGTTTCGTTTGGTCACACACGGGTCTCGCCGCGGTAGAGCACGTACGAGTAGGCGAGCAGGAAAAGGGTCGAGCCGATCAGCGGCACAAACAGCATCCAGAACGCGGTCATGCCACCAAAGAAGCCGCCGATGACCGCCAGCACGCCAGATGCCATGAACAGGATCGCGCCGAGTTGATGGGTCTTGTCCCAGACGGTGTCGCTGCTCAAGGTCCACGGTGTGCGGATGCCGATGAAAAAGTTGCGCTTTGCCTGACGTAACAAGCTCCCGATCAGAATGAAGAGTAATCCCATCGCAGGCAGCATGGCTTTGCTTAATGCGAAACCCGTGTATCCCAGGTTCCAGATCAAGGTCAGCGCATGGATGTACACCATGAACCCGATAAAGAACGTGATGAACAGGTTGAATACACCGCGGAATTGCGCGATGTTCGCCTTGAGAGGATCAATATTTGGAATGACCAGAAAGAGCAGGAACATGCCTAGCGAGACCAGCGGCATCAGGAACACGCCCCAAAATTTGGGCATGTAACCGTCCACTTCGTCGTTGATGTTCCAGTGCGAAGCCATTTCCTCGGGAAGACGGTTCCAGAGCAGGAGCCCGGCAAGGGTCGCTGCAGCAATCAAGATTAAAACGATGATGGTAGTAGTGCGAGTTGACATTCTTTCTCCTTTTATTCGTAGGGGCACAGCAACATATTTAGAATTTGACGAGAGATCGTCCTGCTGTGGACCCTACAGTTCACTTATCTTCCTTTGGCAGGTTATTCTGCGCCAGCGAGACCATCCCGCTCAAGCCACCGAGATTCATGGTGTCCACCGCCGAACTCGGGACGATCACCAGAGCGCCTTTTTCCTTCAAGCCTTCGAAGAGCATATTCATGGCACGCAGATGCAAGGCGGTCGGGTTGTTGATATAGGCTTTGGACGCCTCAGCAAAGGATTCAGCGATCTGCTTCTCGGATTCACCGAGGATCACGCGCGCCTGCCGTTCGCGTTCTGCCTGTGCCTGGCGCGACATGGCATCCTCGAGATCGTGCGGGATGACAATATCACGGATCTCCACAGATTGCACCGTCACACCCCAGGGCGTTGTGCGTTCATCGATAATCTGTTGCAACTCCTTGTCCAGTGAACTGCGCCCAACAAGGATGTCTGCCAGCATCTTGCGCCCGATGATGTCGCGCAACGCGGTCTGTGCTGCCCAATCCACGGCGGCGCGGTAGTTTTCCACTTTGAGGGCAGCTTTTTCGGCGTCCCACACAACCCAAAACAGCACAGCATCCACGTCCACGGGCACGGTGTCTTTCGTCAACGTTTTCTGCGCGGCGAACGGCGTGACCATGACGCGGTGATCGATCCACATAGGCGTGGTATCGATGATCGGGATGATCCAAAACGCGCCCGGACCCTTCAGCCCGCGAAATTTTCCCAGGCGCAGCACAACAGCCTTTTCCCATTGCGATGCAACCTTGAGGGCAAACATTACATAGGTGCCAATGAATGACATGGCAAGGACGTACAAGCCGATCCATCCTCCGTCGACACGGCCATCCATGATCACGGCTCCAACGATCCCGGCGGTCAAAAACACACCAAACACGGTTCCTGCGATCCCTGAGATATGCAGGTTGGGCTGTGCAGGCTTGCTT
>DATKED010000209.1:0-18695 GCA_035512375.1 Anaerolineales bacterium | reverse complement strand
CAACGATATGCGGCTGGTGTTCCTTGACCAGATCATATATCGTCACAAGGTGCATTTCAACCCCATAGAGAGTGGGACGGACAACATGAAACCGTAACAGTCCTTTTTTGACGTGGGGTGCCAGGGCAATGCCGATCGAGCGCATATTCCGCAGGATCTGGTTCGAGGATTCTTCGAAGGCAAAATACAAACAGCGCTCACCGCGCCGGCAGGCCGCGTCCACGAACGCCGCCGTAAGACTGGATTTACCCGAGCCTGCGGTACCGGAGAGCAGAATCCTACTTCCCTTGTAATAGCCCCGGCCCCCGAGCATTTCATCGAGTTCCTCGATTCCTGTGGATATCCGTTCTGTAGAAGCGTGATGATCGAGTCCGACAGAAGTAATGGGCAACACAGAAATGCCATCTTTGGTGATCAGGAAGGGATACTCGTTGGTGCCATGCAGGGTGCCGCGGTACTTAACGATCCGCAGTCGCCGGGTGGACATCTGTTCACTCACGCGGTGATCGAGCAGGATCACGCAATCGGCGACGTATTCCTCCAAGCCGAACGCGGCGATGGGACCATGACGTTCAGTATTTGCCTGTAAACAGTCGGTGATGGGGGGGCGATGACCGGCAATCAGCACTGCCGTCAAATGGTGGAACGATGCATTACGCTGATAAATTTTCCCGCAAGGATCGTGGGAGCTTGCGTTGATTATATACGTATCACAGGCAAAAGGCAAATAAGCGGAAATTTCTGCTAAACGCTGTGGGTTGCCACGAGTTTTTGTTTGCCAACAACTCCTTTTATTCCTCAATGGCTCCCCCGATCGAGCGCAAAGGCTGGCGGAACATGTACCTCTCATCAATTGAACGCCGGGCTGGATATTCCTCGAGGTGAAGCTGTTCACGCAGTTGCTGGTTGTTCATGCAAACGCTCCCTCCAAATTATGTCATTTTGAGAGAGTGGCGCTCCGACCGAAGAATCCCCGAAGATTTGCTCAGGGTGAAATTTTAAGATGACTCCACTCATTGGGAAAACTGTCCGACTACCTGGCGTCCGATCCGCACGACCTCCTGGGCAAGCAGGTCAAAATCCTCCTGCCGGCTACGATGGTTGGCAATCGCGATGCGCAAACAATAGCGACCCCGCAAAGTAGTATATGATGGCGCGGCAATCCCCTGTTCATGTAACTGCATCAGGATCTCTTTATTCAATTCATTGAGCTTTTCATCATCCAGACCGCCCGGTTTGAAGCGGAAGCAGACAATGTCCAAGCCGATCGGTGCAAGCAGTTCCATGCTTGGTTCGCTCTCGACCAGTTGACCGAAGTATTGCGCCTGTTCGACGTTGCGCGCGATCATCCGTCCAAAGCGATCCAGCCCATGCTCCTTGATGGACATCCACACTTTGAGGGCGCGGAACTGCCGCGACAGTTGCAGGCCATAGTCGCTGAACCAGATGTGTCCTGCCGCCAGCCCGCGTGTTTCGTGCGCCAGGTAATCGGGCGTGAGCGAAAACGTCCTGCGATGAGCATCGTCACTTCGCACAAGGACACAACCTGCCTCGAAGGGAACATGCATCCACTTGTGAAGGTCCAGCGCAACTGAATCGGCTCGTTCCATGCCAGAGAATTGAGGTTTTACATTCTCTGCGAGGACGGCGACTGCTCCAATCGCTCCGTCGATATGAAACCAGAGATCTTCACGTTCGCAGAGATCAGCCAGCACGTTGAAGTCATCGATGGCACCTGTGTTGATCGTACCCGCGCTCCCGATCACACAGATCGGGCGATGACCGGCTTCCCGATCCGCTGCGATGGCTTGTTCCAGCGCGTTCAGATCGATAGTGTAATCAGCCTTTACAGGGATCTTTCGCAGGTTCTTACTACCCAACCCGAGCAGTTCGACTGCCTTTTGGTTGCAGCTATGCACTTCGGTGGAGGCATACATGGTCAACTCCTGAGGAGCTGCCTGCATCCCGAGTTCCCGCACGTTAAAGCCTGCCTTTGCATTCCTAGCCACCGCAATCCCGACAAAGTTCGCCATCGAACCGCCACTGACGAGTAAGCCGCTCGAGTCATGCGGAAACCCAAGCATTTCCTTCAGCCAGTTGACTACCTGTGTCTCTACCATATTGGCAACATGATTGCCGCCGCCGAGGTTCGAATTCATGACTGAAGCGAGGAAATCAGCCAGTGCGCCCGTTACCGTCCCATTCCCCATATACCAGGCCCAGAAGCGAGGATGGATATTACCCATCGGGTAGGGAAAAATGTTCTCCAAGAATTCCTGGTAGGCTGCCTCCGCGCCAGCGGGTTCGTGAGGAGCCTGCTCATCAAAATGCGCGGCTACATCCTCCGGGACCGGCTGCCAGACCGGGCGTTCGCGGACTGTTTCCAAATAAGCCATTGCGTCATCAACCATGCGGTGAGCCAGCGCCCGCATTTCCTCCCAGTTCTCGGGGTCAAGGGATTCATAGTGGTTTGCAGAATTCATTATGCTTCCTCTCGTACGACTAAAGTTGGATTGCGCAAAAGTATAGCACCAACCCTTGGCGAGGAACTCCCACCATCGTCCTGGTTGCCGCTACTATAAGTTATTGTCGTGAGCAATCCTCGGGAAATTCTTCTTGCTGAATTATACGGCTCTATTCAATATCAATTCCATATCCTGGCAGACTTTCTCAACCTGTTCGATGATGTCATCCGGCGGGAAGGACAGTGTTTCTCTGGATGACCAGGTGATGGTTTGTCCTGCCGGCATTTGTTCGAGAGCCGATGTTAGCGCATCAACGCCGCGCAGAACGGTGTCAACAGATTTGATCGCATCCAGGGTCTTCTGGCGGTTTGTCCCCACCAGCAGAGAGAAATTCCACTGGCCCCCATCCTGCCAGCTGTAGAGTTCGTAGCCTTTCATGGACTCTGGAAACGGCTTCGCGAGCACATGGGAAGCCGCTCCACAACCTGAGAGGAATGATCCAAGCAGGATGGCAAACAGGAAATATCGCATCATTTTCAAGCTCCTTTTCAAAACACAAATGGGTAAGGTTTATGTTTAGACCGGCTCTGTTATCAAAAGGTTCCCTTATCCATTCGCATGGATGCCCTACCAGGTTTCGTGCGAAAACTAAGAATCCCCGTCGACCAAAAGTCGACGGGGATTCTTAGTTCACAATTCTTTGAGCAGCTACTTCGTCCGCATCCGGTTATTGCGCGGATTGTGTTCCACTTCTGCCAGCCCCAACTCCTCCATCAACGGCGGGATATACATGGCGAAGCGTCCCCGGAAGCCCTTCTTGAGTCCATACCAGCCGCCGGTCGGGTTTTTCGGGGAGCGCGCCCAATATTCCACAGTTCCTTCGGCGGTTTCCTGGTTTTCATCCTTGCTGCCTAATTCCATCCAGTCCCCATGCTTTTTCAGCATCGAATGCAGATCTGCAAGACACCGATAGTCATAGTGCAATACCGTTGTGCCAACGGTGCAAACGATAATTTCCTTCCCATCCTTTGTGTCCACATACATTTCATAGTCCGATGTCTGCGGTGGGGTCTTCAACTTCCAGGGATTGTCTTTCGTTCTCTTTTCCATGATCGATCTCCTTTATCCTATTTCTTTGAACGTTGAATGGTTTCGGACTCCCTCTTGAGGTCTGCCGCAAATCGTTCGAAAGATTCGTCAAAGGAAGGGATGGCGCCGGCAAACAAAGGGAAAAGCGGACCGCCGATCTTTTCGGTCATGGAAAAATGTGTGCTGTTCCCGTCGCCTTTGAGTGTGTACACCCGTGTCCCCATCGCGTCGCCCCAGACGAGGCGTTTCTCCGGCACAAATTCCTTCACCTTTAATTTGAACGTCCGTTTTTCATCCAGGATGGACTTAAGTTCAATGATTTCCCCTCCCTGAATTTCACCCTTCACAGATGTGACTGTGGAATTCCAGCGCGGGAAATCAGAGGCGTGTGTCAGCAAAGCCCACACGATTGCCGGATCCGCAAATATGGTGATGCTGACGGATGTTTCCCGGCTGAAGGTTTTTTTCGTGGTGGTGGCTTTCCCCTCCCGTGTCTGTGGATTTGCCTGTCGATTCATTTTGACACTCCTTTTCTTATTTAGACGATTGGGAGCTTGAAAATGATAGGCAATTTACGAGTCTTCTTCCAGGTGTTTTTCCATGACCTGCCGGTTGTGTTCCAGGTGATGAAGCTGCAATTCCGCTGCTCCGGATTCAAAGGGATCAATTTCCTGCAGGATTTTCATCCGCAGGTCGAACAGCTCGTCCTTGCTCCTGTTTTCAGCCTCCCTCGCCATTTCGATCTTTATCAGCTCTTCCTGTGCGTTTTATTTTGGATTAAAGATGCCGTTCAGCTCCGTACACTGATAGCAGACCCCTTTTTTGTTGATCAGTGAACAGCGGTGGTCGAAAATATCCATCATTTTATTGCGGCTGACATGCAGATGGTATTTCACCATCGCCTCGCCCAGGCGCAGGATCTGGGAGATTTCCTTTACCTTAAACCCATAGACTTCCTTCAACAGAAGTGTAAGATGTCCTTCAAGAGGCAGGGATTTGGAAACGCATGTAAAACAAAAAGCGATGTGTTCCCTGATCTCAAAATTCCCCTGTGGCGACGTTTCCCGGATCTGCATGGCTTCCTGGAAGAATTGCCTGTCCCCCAGGGCGGCGTCCTTACAAATGTCCGTCACGTTTTCGGGCCATCGTTTCCTGGATTTCAACAGATCCCGGGCAAGGTTCGATGCGATGCTGAACACCCAGGTCTTCAACGACGATTCGCCTCTGAAAGTGTCGATCTTCGAGTGAGCTCTGACGTAGGTTTCCTGAACGATGTCCTCGGCATCCTGAACACTGGCGGTCATTCTTAAAAGAAAGGATTTCAACTCCGCCTGGATGGTCACAAACTGAGTTGTCAGTTCATCGGTTGTCATTATTAAAACGAGGCTTACTGGTCACCAGCACTTGTTTCCCCATATAACTTGCGATGCACCACACTCAACGCGCGCACCTGCTCCGCCGCGTGATACGACGACCTAACCAGCGGATTGGACTCCACCCACTTGAAGCCAATCTCTTTTCCGTAATCACGCAGTTCCGCAAACTCCTCCATGGTGTAGTAGCGCGAGATCGGCATGTGCTTCTTGCTCGGCTGCAGATATTGACCGATGGTCAGAATGTCCACGCCCCACGAGCGCTGGTCGCGCATCACCGCTTTGACCTCATCCATCTCTTCGCCGAGACCGACCATAATGCCCGATTTCGTCAGCACTTCAGGGTCGAGTTTCTTGGCATTCGATAACGTCGCGGCTGCCCAATCGTAATTATCCTGCGGCTGGACGGACTTAAATAATCGCGGCACAGTCTCCACGTTGTGGTTCAAAATCTCGGGGCGTGCATCCATCACGATCTTCAGGGCTTCGACTGAGCCTTTGAAATCGGGGATCAACACTTCGATGGAACAACCTGGCAGCAGCTCGCGGATGCGACGGATGACCATCGCGAAGATCGGCGCGCCGCCATCCCGGCGTTCGTCGCGGTTCACGGACGTGATGACCGCGTGCTTCAGTTCCATGGCTTTCACGGCTTGTGCCACGCGCTCTGCTTCACCCCAATCCATCACGGCAGGTTTGCCGTGTTTGATATCGCAGAAGGCACAGGTGCGCGTGCAAACATCACCGAGCATCAAAAATGTCGCGGTGCCGCTGCCCCAGCATTCACCCAAATTCGGGCACATGGCCTCCTCACAGACCGTGTGCAGTTCCTTCTTGCGCATCAGTCCGTGCAGCCATTGATAGGTCTCGCCGGAGGGCGCGCGCACCTTGATCCAATCCGGGCGACGCAACGGGCGGACGTCAGTTTCTGGGATAACTCGGTCTCTCGTAGGTGTAACTGGCATAAGATCCTTTTTGATTCGTCGTTGCGGGCCCCGGTGGTTGAGTAGGCGGTGTTCGTCCGCCGTATCGAAACCAAGGGCAAAGCAATCTTACTTCAAATGGGAGATTGCTTCGCCGCAATGACAGAAGTTATTTTATCTTTCTGACCTTCAATCGTAAACCTTGCACTTCGACGACTTCCACTCTATCGCCCTTACCGATCGTTTCGGCTGTGTCAACGGATTCTGCGGTCCATAGCTCGGAGCCCAACTGGACCTGTCCTCCGCTTCCTTCAAAGACGGTTCGGGCCGTTCCCATTTTACCGACCATGGATTCAATCCCCGCGCTAATCGGCACACGCAGGGCGCGCAACGCGAACATGAGGATGGTGAAGAACATCAGTCCAATCGCGAATCCCGTGCCGATCACGAGCGGCACAGACACGCGCTGGAATTGGGGCGTGCCAGGAGAGTTGAACAGCACCAGTGCGCCGATGATGAACGACGCGACGCCGGCGATGGTCAGTGCGCCATGAGTCGGCGCTTTGATATCGAGGATGAAAAGCACAAAGGCGATGAGTAAAAAGATGATGCCAAACCAGTTGACTGGCAGTACGCCCATGCCATAGACCGCGAGTGTCAGGCAGACCGCACCAATGAAACCTGCCACCCAACCGCCCGGGCTCGAGATCTCGATCAGTACAGCCTGCACACCAATCGCCAGCAGGAGAAAAGCAATATTGGGGTCGGTGAGAAAGAGCAGGAACTCTTCGATGAAGCTCATATTGAGCGAATCTGTTTCTATGTTCGAAGTGTTGAGCGTGCGCGGACCGTCGTTCGATTGAACCGTGAAACCATCCAGGGCTTGTAAAAGGTCTCCCAGGTCATCGGCAACAAAATCGATCAGTTTTGCTTCGAGTGCCTCGTCTGCTGTTGCTGCTTTGGATTCATCGATCATCGCTTCAGCGAGAGCCAGTGCTTCCTCACCGCGCGGCGTCACCAATGGGCGGATCGAAGCTTTCGTGATCTCCTTCGCCTTGGTTTCTGCAGTCGTATTGAGATTCTCACCCGAACCGCTGATCGGGCTGGAGGCGCCGATGGATGTTTCGGGAGCCATCGCAGAAACATGCCCTGCCATCGTGATCATCGCCCCCGCGCTCCCGGCGATGGCGTTTCTCGGCGCAACGTAGACGACCACCGGTACATCGCTCGCACGGATCTCACGCATGATTTCGAGCATCGTATCGATGCTCCCGCCGGGCGTATTGAGTTGAATGACCAAAACCTCCGCATTGCGCCGGTCCGCGATCTCAATACCGCGCCTTACGTACTCGAGCATGGGCGGCATGATGGGACCATCCGCGGTCATGACGAGGGCAAGTGGATCGCTGTTTTGGGCATGCGCAGATTGGAATGCCACCGAAAACGATGCAAACAGGATAAGTAATAAAACGAACGTGCGGCGGATGGATTTCATCACTTGTTCTCCAGGGTGTGATTATTATAATGGTTTATGGAGGAAAACATGCCTGCCCAAACAAAAGGAATTAAACCGCGCACGCTCGTACAAATGTTCATCATCGTGGTTGCGTTCCCCTTGCTTCCCATGATCATTTCGGGAGATTGGGCCTGGTGGGAAGTCTGGGCGTACGCCCTGATCAGCATGGCGGGCTTTTTTATCAGCCGTTTACTTGCAGCACAGCACTACCCAGACATCCTGGAAGAGCGGGCTCGTTCCATGGGCTTGCAGGATGCCAAATCCTGGGACAAAATCCTTGCCCCCATTCTGGCTCTCGGTGGGATTTTCATCCTTGTTGTTGCCGGACTGGACCGACTCTTCGGTTGGACAACTCCGTTACCGTTGACCACAAAAATCATCGCGATCATTGTGATCATTCTCGGATTCTTACTGGGATCATGGGCATTGATCGAGAACCGGTTCTTCTCTGGCGTCGTGCGAATTCAGAAAGACCGGGGGCAACACGTGATTTCCAGCGGTCCCTATCGCTATATCCGCCATCCCGGTTATGCCGGCGCCTTGTGGACCTATTTAGCCACCCCTCTTCTGCTCGATTCCGCCTGGGCATTCATTCCGGCTATTTTGCTCATTGGCGTTATTGCGCTGCGCACGGCGCTGGAAGATAAAACGCTGCAGGAGGAACTGCCAGGTTATAGGGAATTTGCGCAGAAGACGCGTTATCGTCTTGTTCCGGGGATATGGTGAAATATCAGGGCGGTCTTAAGAGACCGCCTTTTCATTATGTCAGAGTCAGGTAAATTGTGCGAATACTGAGCAGGATGATAAGGATTCCCACCACGATCATCAATGTTTTGATGGGAAGTTTTTGTGAGAGTATTGCGGCAAGCGGCGCGGCGACGGCTCCGCCGATCAACAAACCGAGGATAATTTTCCAGTATTGACCAAAACTTAAAGCCAGCACAAACATGACTGATTCAGAGACCGTGACAAAAAACTCTGAGAAATTGACCGAGCCGATCGTCATGCGGGGGTGTTTTCCCCGTGCCACCAGTGTGGAGGTGACAACAGGTCCCCATCCACCGCCGCCGATGGCATCACAAAAGCCACCTAATAATCCAAGCCAGCTCACACGCGGACCGTGGTATTCATCTATTTTATGCTGAGACTTCATCGAGAACGCTTTGTAGATGATCACGCCGCCCATAAGCAGCAGGTAGGCTGCGATATATGGTTTGATAATTTCCCCATTAATGGATGTAAGCAAATATGCGCCAAGCACACCACCGATCACACCAGGGATGAGCAGACGGCGTACCAGTTTCCAATCCACATTGCCCAGCTTCCAGTGTGAGAAACCGGAAATGCCTGTTGTTACCACTTCCGCCATGTGAACGCTGGCTGAAGCTGCAGCAGGGGGAATCCCCAAACTTAGCAGAAATGTATTCGAGCTGACGCCATAAGCCATGCCGAGCGCGCCGTCGATCATTTGTGCAATGAACCCAACGAGAATGTAGAGCAAAATATTGATGTCCATGGAAAGTATCGCCCTTCTCCGAAGATGATGATCAAAATAGGAAGAACAAACGAAGTTACAAACTCCAAAAATGCGGTTCGGTTATATTTTGAAATCTGCCTCCCGTCGGCTTGATGTAATATAACGTCCATAGATTTAGTATACATTTGACGAAATAAAAACAGCGCGTTCCCACGCGCTTTTGGTTGACTAAATAGAAAGCAGTTTTTGGCGAATCACATTTTGTCGTTGAGTGATGTCTGCCAGGGAAGTATTATCAAGAATAGTAGCAATGGCATTGCGTACGTCGCTCATTGCCAGGCGTAACCCGCAGGTCTCTTCATCGGGGCAGCCACATGGCTCGTATGCCATCTGGCTCACACATTTGATCGGTGCCACAGGACCATCCAGCACGCGGAAGATCTGTCCGAGCGTGATCTCATTTGCAGGTTTGGCAAGATAGTACCCGCCGCCAACACCCATCTTGCTATGCAGCAGTCCCGCATTCTTCAGTGTGAGAAGGATCTGCTCAAGGAATTTGGATGAGATCTGCTCACGGTGTGATATATCCTTGATCTGCATCATGGCAGGGAAGCTGCCTTTTGGTGCTGGTTCTGCCAGCATAATCATTGCCCGTAAGCCGTATTCGCCGCGTTTGGATAATCTCATAGTTTGCCCGTGAAAGTCTACTAAGACAATGGACTTTATTGCCTTTAATCATAATTCAGCGACTGTATCATGTCAAGCAGATTCAATCAAAGAAACAATTTCAGATTCCCTCAACGCCTCACGCAAATCCACGCTTTTCATGATGAGCGCCATATTGCGGACTCCCGACCCAATGGAAATTTCATCTTCCTGCAAGACAGTCGTGTCGATCAGGACCCTGACCCGATTCTTCAGCCCAAACGGGCTCACTGTCCCAATTCGATACCCCGTTACCTCCTGCACCTCATCTTCCGTAGCCATCCTGATGCGCGATCGCCCAACCAGTTGACGTAATTTTTTCCAGTCAACTTGTTCGCGTCCCGCCACGAGGACCATCACAAATTCTTCAGGACGAATTTGAAAGAGAATGCTGCGTACAATTTGCTCAGGTCTCTGATTGCGGTCTGCCGCGGCTTGCTCGAACGACAGGACAGGCTTTTCATGCTGAAAGACCTGATGGGGAACATTGAGTTTTTCCAGAGCAATACTGGCAGGAGGGTTATCCATGAATTATTCTCGCGTTGAGCGGAGTGGCGCCCGATGGTTGAGTAGCCCGAGGGCCGAATCGAAACTTTGCACCACATCGTCGCAGCGTCCGTGTAGAGTAAAATCGTGCAATGTTGAAACTCAAATCACCTCTGATTTTATTCCTCATGACAATAATTGTAATTGCTCTTCTTGCATTATTCGGTCCCGAAGAGCAGTCCCTCGGCGCCAACGTACGGATCGTGTACCTGCACGGCGCGTGGGTGCTTTCTGCCGAGCTGGCGCTCATTGCCGCAGGTCTGGCTGGCCTCATCGCTTTGATCACGCGCCGCGAGATATTCCACAAATGGTCAGCCGCGCTCGGGCGCACCGGGATCTTCTTCTGGGTGACCTATCTCCCTCTTTCGCTCTGGGCAATGCAATCCAACTGGAACGGACTCTTCCTCGCCGAGCCGCGCTTCCGTCTCGCCGCGATCTTTGCCGTGACGGGGATCCTCCTGCAGGTGGGGCTTTGGCTCATTAACACCGATTGGATCACATCCACTGCGAACATCCTCTTCATTGTTGTCTTGCGCATCATTTTTTCCACAGCGGAAAACATCATGCACCCGCCTCCATCCCCGATCTTTAATTCGGGCAACTATGTCATTATTGGCTTCTTCATTTCACTGATTTTATTGACCCTCATCGCTGCATACTTTTTGACGCGCGCGTTTTTAAGAACATCAGAATAGATCATGCGCCTGCGCTTTCAACTGCTCATCTTCATGATGCTGCGTACCATCCTGAACACGATGCACAGGATGGTCTATCCATTTTTGGCAGTCTTTGCGCGCGGGCTCGGGGTGGAAGTCACCACGCTATACTTTGTTGTGACCCTCCGTTCCTTTGTGGGGATGTTTGCCCCTGTATTGGGCTCGATCACCGATCAGCGCGGGCGCCGGTTTGGGATGCTGCTGGGGGTTATCCTGTTTATCTTGGGCATGAGCCTTGTGGCGCTGTTCCCATCGTTCATGACATTTAGTATTGCCTTGCTACTGGCGAACCTCAGCAAATTTCTTTTCGACCCCTCCATGCAAGCCTATTTCGGCGACCGCATCCCATATGAGCGGCGCGGCACTGCCCTCGCGATCACAGAGGGTGCCTGGTCCCTGTCGTTCATTGCCGGGGTTCCCTTGATGGGTTGGCTGATTGCGCGTTTCGGCTGGAACGCTCCCTTCCCGCTTCTGGCGGGTTTGGGACTGGTGATGTTGATCGTGATTTGGCGGATGATCCCGCGCGCCGATCATCTTTCACAAACGCCGACAGCCACTTCTATGAAGAACGTCCGTGCGGTACTGACAAATCTTCCCGCGCTGGCAGGCATCTCCATTGCGATGTGGGCGACCGCCTCCAATGAACTGGTCAACCTGGTCTTTGGCGTCTGGCTCGAAGATTCATTTGGATTAAAGATCGCTGCACTCGCGGGTGCTTCTGCCGTGATCGGATTCTCCGAACTCAGCGGGGAAGGGTTGGTGGCTCTGACCACCGACCGGCTTGGCAAACCTCGCGCCCTTGTACTGGGGCTGATCGGCAATATCCTGGCGGCGCTGCTGTTGCCCGTTGTCGGTCGTACAGAGTTGGGGGCACTGGTCGGACTATTCCTGTTCTATATCACATACGAGTATGTGCTGGTGAGCCACATTCCCCTGATGACCGAAGTGATGCCAAGCGCGCGAGCTACGTTGTTATCATTCAATGTGATGGGGCACTCGCTGGGACGCGCGGTCGGCGCTTTGATAGCGATATTTATTTATGAGCGCTTTGGTTTTTTACCGATTACGTTGATCGCGATCCTGTTCAATGTGTTCGCCTTACTTGCCCTGGCGGAGTTGACCCAAAAGATCGTCCTTCTGCCGCGCATCCTTGCCTGGTTTGGAAGAATCAAAAGAAGTGAAGCATGATTATCCTGCTGATTTATGGATTAAGCCTTTTTCTCTTTATTCTGGCTCTGTTATGGATTCTCGTCCCCGCGCTTTATGGACTTCCCCCTGTCTCCACAAAGCCTGAGCGAATCCGCAAGGCCTTGAAACTGGCAAATCTCCAGCCGAACGAAGTCTTATATGACCTCGGCGCAGGCGACGGGCGTGTGTTGTTCACCGCCGCGCGCGACTTTGGCGCAAAAGCGGTGGGGATCGAAGTAGGTCCCATCCAATGCGCATTGATCTGGCTGCGCGCCGCTGCAAGTGGATTCGGGAATCAAATTCAAGTTAAGTGGGCAAATTTTTACAAAGCTGATTTGAAAGACGCGGACGTTGTGTTTGTGTATGCAACATCGAAGGAAGTGGCGAAACTTGCTCGCCATCTGGAAAAGCAGATGAAAAGAGGCGCGCGGGTGGTTTCGATCTCTGCTGATTTTCCCGAATGGGAACCTTCTGCTCTCGATGCACATGACTTGATCTTTATCTATGAAATGCCGCCGACGATGGGAAGTCTTTCATCTTATTTGATGATGAAGGCAAATGAGTAATTTTAGTTTTCAGTTTGCTGTTTGAAGAAGATGGTATTAGCTTTCGTTACATCGAGGATGATATTGTTTATCAAGGTTTCTCATTAACTGTCGGAGCTGATCACGTCATCATGCAGAACAGAATAAATCTCAACATCATGATGCCGACCCTTGTTGTACCATGCTCCACGCGCGGTCCCTTCATGTTGAAAACCGCATTTGTCTGCCAGCCTGCGGGATGCGGCGTTATCGGGATGAATGATAAGTCTGATTCGATTCATCCGCTTGGTCTCAAACAGGTATTGGACCAGCATGGTTACAGCTTCTGTCATCATGCCCTTGCCACGGTGTTCTGTGTCGTAAACTTGATAGGAGAGTTCATACTCATCCAGATAATTGACGGTCTTGAAGAATTCGATATGTCCCAATATCTCATCAGTAGGGTTGGCGATAACGAGCATGCCGTCATCCTTACCCCAGAAGCCGTTCTCCTGGAACTGCTTTTGGAACGCTGGCTGTGACAAAATACCGCGTGGAAAGTAGTCCCCTCGGTTCTGAATGTCTGTGTGGAAGAGATAGAGTTTCTCCAGGTCGGTGTCATGTACAGGGCGGAGGGTGATGGATTTACCTTTAAGCATTCTATTTCCTTTCTCGCGAATTGGACGGGCAAGCAAACAGGAGTTATAAAGGGTGTGGTTTGTATAACGTTCCAAACCGTTTGGACTGTTAATCGACTGAGGTGTAATGAGTATAGCACGGTGAGCAAGTGCTTTGCCTGTTTTCATTCTTCAATCTGTGGTTAAATTACCTCATTAATCTCTAACCCCGAATTACCAATCACCATACTATGCTTATCCACTCCTCCTCCCAACTTCTCACCCTGCTCGGCGGACCTCAACGCGGACGTGCTCTTGGCACGCTCGGCATCATCGAAAATGGCGCGGTTGTCATACGCGATGAAAAGATCGTCGCGGTGGGCACGACGGCCGAACTGAAAGCATCCTATCCCCACGAACCGACTCTTGACGCGAGCAACTGCGTTCTCATGCCGGGTTTCGTTGACCCGCATACCCACGTCATTTGGGGAGGCGACCGCGCCAACGAATTCGAGATGAAAATGGCGGGCAAGCCTTATCTCGAAATCCTGGCTGAAGGCGGCGGGATCATCTCGACGGTCAAACAGACTCGCACGGCGTCCATCGAATCGCTGATTGCGCAGACTCGCCCTCGCCTGCTGCGTATGTTCAGGCATGGCACAACCACCGTCGAAGCCAAGACGGGATATGGTCTGCAAACGGCAACCGAACTGCGTCTGCTCAAGGCATTGCTCGCTCTCGATGATGAAAGCCTGCTCGACATTGCTATTACTTTCCTCGGTGCGCATGCCATTGCGCCCGAATTCAAGGGTGACCCACAAGGCTACACTGATCTTGTCTGCGAAACGATGCTCCCCATGCTCAAAGAATGGTGGGGAACGCACGCCCCGCGCCTGCCTCTGCCGTTTGTGGATGTCTTTTGTGAGGACAAAGCTTTTAACCGTGAACAATCACGTCAGATCCTGACCAAAGCCCACTCACTGGGGTTTCCGCTCAAGATCCACGCGGACGAGTTTGGCAATATCGGTGGCGCGTCGCTCGCCGTGGAATTGGGCGCGGCATCGGCAGATCATCTCGTCAAAACCTCCGATGCAGACATCGCCGCGTTGGGCAAATCGGATACCGTGGCTGTGTCGTTGCCCTGCACTCCATTTGGCCTCGCTGAAAAAGAATACACCCCCGCACATAAGTTGATTGAAGCAAATGCAATCCTTGCTTTAGCCACAGATTGCAATCCCGGCACCTCGTGGAACGAGTCCATGCAGATGGCGATTGCGCTCTCCTGCCGCTATATGGGACTCACGCCCGCACAAGCCATCGCAGCCTCAACGATCAACGCCGCGCGTGCAATCCGACGCTCTGATACGGTCGGCTCCATCGAAGCCGGCAAACAAGCGGACATGCTCATCCTGTCCGTGCCTGATTACCGTCATCTCGGCTATCGTTACGGGACAAATCTCGTGAAACAAGTGATCAAGCGTGGACAGGTCTATTCGGTGGATGTGGGATATTATCGAACGGCGTAAAATATTCTCACTACGGAGACTAGCAAAAGAAAAAATCTCTGTGTTTTAGTGGCTGTATTCCTTTTTGGAGTCTTTTATGCAAATTGACATCATCGGCGTGCCAATTGATCTCGGTGCAGATCGCCGCGGCGTGGACATGGGTCCCAGTGCGATCCGTTATGCCCATCTGCATCAGAAGCTCCAGGACCTGGGATATACAATTGAAGACAAAGGCAACATCGAAGTTCCTATTCTTGAAACATGCCAAATCATTGATCCAAATCTGAAATACATAGATTGCATCATTCCCATGGGACGGCGCGTGGCAGGTGCTGTTGCCACCTGCATTCAAGGCGGTCGCTTTCCGGTTGTGCTTGGCGGAGATCATAGCCTTTCGGTCGGTTCCATTCGCGGCGCGGCGAAACACAAAAAACTTGGTCTCATCTGGGTGGATGCCCATGCCGACTTCAATACTGCTGAAACAACTCCTTCCGGGAACATTCACGGCATGCCTCTTGCCGCATTATGTGGACTCGGTGACTCGCGCCTCGTCTGTCTATGGGATGAAGCGCCACCCATTCTGGACGCGAGGCGGGTCGCGGTGATCGGCGCGCGTGACCTTGACCCGGGCGAAAAACGGAACCTGCGCGAGGCAGGCGTGATGGTCCAAAGTATGGAGCAGATCGACCGCATTGGGATGGTCTCTGCACTGGAGAAAGCCATTGATCGAGTCAGCCGCGACGTGGATGGGATCTATTTATCGTTCGACATGGACGCGCTCGACCCGCGTCACGCGCCGGGCGTTGGAACGCCCGTCCAGGGTGGGTTGACATATCGGGAAGCCCATCTGGCGTGTGAAGTCGTTGCTGAAACAGGTAAGCTCATCGGCATGGAGATTGTCGAGGTGAATCCCATTTTGGATGTGCAGAATCAAACTGCGCTGTTGGCTGTGGAATTCATCCGTTCCGCGCTGGGGTCGCGCATCTGGAGCGGGTAACTGAAAACTCTGTCTGCCTGGATCAGGTTCACTTAACAGTAGCAGTTCCATGCTCGCGCTGAGCGCCATCTGCATCTGGCGCACATTCCCTGGCACTCCCGCCGGGGCTGGTGTTCCCTCGATCCAGGTGCCGGGGAATGCAGGTGAGTCGAAGTATCAAAGAAAGAGATGCTCTTGTTCATCATCCAGAACGCGGCTACAATGTCATCATGAATACCCTCTATGGTCCGATCCTGATTGTTGAAGATGTCCCCAATGTGCTTGAACTACTTGAAGTCACCTTGCGATTCAAAGGCTATGCGGTGCTTACTGCGCGCAATGGTGAAGAAGCGCTTGAGGTGATCTCACGTCAGAGACCGGTGTTGATCATCACTGATATTTTGATGCCAAAGCTGGATGGTTACGCATTCGTTCAGAAACTGCGGCTCAACCCCGAAACACGCGCCATCCCGGTTGTTTTTCTTTCAGCAACGTATGTTACTCCTGAAGACAAAGATTTTGCATTGAGCCTCGGCGCCGCGCGGTTTATGGAAAAGCCAATCGATACCGAAGACTTTTTGCTGACCGTTGCCGAACTCGTCACGCAGCAGCCCTTCCCCGCGCCTCATCCGCTGGATATGGAAAGGTTCTATATCGGCTATCGGACGCGCCTTGAAAATAAACTTCGTCATAAAAATACACAAATCGCGCGCGCCGAGCGGCTGCTCGCCACACTGCCGCTGGATCAAAAGCCGGCGTTCGAAGCGCTGCTGCAGCAGTCCATGCGCGATCGTGACGAGATCCAGACGGAATTGTACGATATCTATAAAACCCTCGAAGAATTAAAAAAATAACCGTGCTGTTCAGCGCTGTGAGATCTGGCGCTGAACATTTAAAGGATAATTTCATGCAGCCAACATTACCCTACCTAGAGAATCTCGCGCGCCAGTCTGGTGCGATTTTGCGTGCCGGCTATGATACGGAACATCAGGTGGGTTATAAAGGTGTGATAGACCTGGTCACCGAGGTGGACCATCAATCTGAAAAATTTTTGCTCGGCGAAGTGCAAAAGGATTTTCCCGATCATCATATCTATTCGGAGGAGAGCGGGGTCATCCAGGGGGATGATGAAAATGTTTGGTACATTGATCCATTGGATGGGACGGTGAATTATGCACATCACATTCCGATCTTTTGTGTTTCGATTGCCCACGTTTCCCGCGGGATCCTGAGCCTGGGTGCCGTTTACGACCCGATGCGTGATGAAATGTTTCTTGCCGAACGCGGCAGAGGAGCCTATCTAAACGGACGGTCTCTACGTGTGTCCTCTGCCACTGAACTGCAAAGAAGCCTGCTTGTGACGGGCTTCCCCTACAACGCCTGGAATACACCCCAGGATAACTTCGCCAACTTCGTCAAATTTGGGAAAATATCACAGGGTGTGCGCAGGCTGGGTTCCGCGGCACTCGATCTCTGCTATGTAGCGGCTGGTCGCTTTGACGGATTTTGGGAGATGGCGCTGAACCCATGGGATGTAGCCGCAGGTGGGTTAATCGCTGAAGAAGCGGGCGCGCGCGTGACCAACGTCCAGGGCGAAGCGGATTACATTTCTCCACCTCAATCTGTGGTTGCATCCACGCCCGGTATCCATACCCGTATGTTGGATGAGCTAAGTAAAAAATAATCCGAACGAGGGATTAAAATTACTCCTCTCTTCGTTCCAAAACATGACGAAAGTCAGGTGAAATCTCTCGGTAAAGAAGTAGAATAAGAGTATTATCATCTGATTAGCAATGCCAAGCAAGCCTATTCCCATTCCCATCAGCAAGACCAAGATCATCGTACCGTATCGCCGGCATGAATTACTCTCCCGTCCTCGTTTGCTGGAGAGTATGCAGTCACTGCTGGATAACAAGCTGCTGCTTCTCTCCGCACCAGCGGGTTATGGTAAGACTTCTCTTCTGATCGATCTGGCACATACCATCAAGATGCCGGTCTGCTGGCTTTCGCTTGATCTGCTGGACCGCGATCCTCAGCGGTTTCTTGCCTATTTGATCGCATCACTGGCGGAAGAGTTTCCCCGCATTGGCGAGGCCTCTCGCCCACAGCTGAACCGTTTGAAATCTATTGAGCAGGAGGCAGAATCCCTGCTGATCACGCTTACCAATGAAATTTATGATCAGATCGAGGACGATTTCCTTCTGATCATCGATGATTTTCACCTGTTGGATGATTTTCCGGTCATTTCTGCACTGGTGAACCGTTTTCTTGAACTTGTGGTGGAAAACTGCCACGTCCTGCTTTCCTCACGCTCATTGCCCAATTTGGATGATGTGACTCTCATGGTCGCGCGCGAACAGGTTGCCGGTCTCAACCATGCGGAACTGGCATTTATCCCGCGCGAAGCGCAGGCGTTATACGCCCAAAACTATCACCAGCACCTATCGGAGGAAGCCGCCAAGGAGTTGATCGACCAAACGCGCGGGTGGATCACCGGCATGGTGCTTTCCAACTCCCCCGGGATGACGCGCGTCTCAGGCGTGGATACGTTTGCCTATCTGGGTCATCAGGTGCTCGATCAACAGACCGAACCTGTGCGCGAATTCCTCATGCGCACTTCCCTCCCTGAGGAATTCAACTCGGAATTCTGCGAGATTGTTCTAGGTCCGCTCTATTCTGAACATCAGAACTGGTTCAACTTTATGAACCTGGTCTTCGAAAAGAATCTATTCGTCCTGCCTCTCGGTGACGATGGCCGCTGGCTTCGTTATCATCCGCTCTTTCGTGAATTCCTGCAAACACGCTTAAGAGAGGAACGCCCGCATGAGATCCAGCCCATCCTGGAACGAATGGTCCTTGCCTATGAAAAGGCGGGGGAATGGGAGAAGGCTTACTTCACATGCAAACAATTGAATGATTCTAAGGCTTTGGCAGGTGTGATCGAGCGCTCCGGCACATCCATGCTGCAAACCGCACTGGTCACATTGGAAGGCTGGATCAACAGTCTGCCGCCTGCAATTGCGCGTACTCGCCCGGGATTGATTTCACTGCGAGGTCCTATTCTGGCTTTGAAGG
>DATKED010000208.1:0-12418 GCA_035512375.1 Anaerolineales bacterium | reverse complement strand
CCCTCTGTGACTATAATGATGAGACAGGAAGAGCCAATAATTTAGTGAGCAGGGCGCAGGAGAACAGGCATGTCTCAAGAGCAGAACGACAGATCAGCAGAAGCAGGCATGAAGACAGAAGTGGTAGCCAAGAGCAAGCGTCGTCAATATCCAGCGGAATACAAATTGCGCATTCTACGAGAAGTGGAGGAGTGCAAAGGCTCTGGCGAGGTCGGGGCGTTACTGCGTCGGGAAGGGCTGTATTCCTCGTTGGTGAGCAAGTGGCGTGAACAGCGCGAACGCGGTAGCCTGACCGGATTATCGGGACATAAGCGCGGACCGAAAGTGGATCCGCAAGCGAAGGAATTGGAGCGCTTGCAACGGGAGAACAAACGCTTGCAAGAGAAATTGGAACGCGCCGAGCTGATCATTGATGTCCAAAAAAAAGTGGCACGGCTGCTTGGGTTACCTCTGGAAGACAACAACCTGAACGAGGACTCCTAATGCAATCTGCCGAACATTTAGGACAACGCATTGGCGTAGAGGCAGCCTGTGGCGCCTTGAGCGTACCGAGGAGTAGTCTGTATCGTGCTCGGAGACCGGGCACAGAGCGAAGCTGTCCAAAGATTTCGCCGCGCGCCTTCAGCCAGGCGGAAAAAATCAAAGTGCGCCAGGAACTCAACAGTGAGCGTTTTCAAGACTGTGCCCCACGCGAAGCCTATGCAACCTTGCTGGATGAAGGTCAGTATCTGTGTTCCTGGCGGAGCATGTACCGTATTTTGGCTGAAAATGAGGAAGTCCGGGAGCGCCGCAACCAGTTGCGCCATCCGAACTACAGCAAGCCAGAGCTATTGGCAACGGCTCCCAATCAATTGTGGAGTTGGGATATTACGAAGTTGCTGGGACCGACCAAGTGGACCTATTACTACCTGTATGTCATTTTGGATGTGTTCAGCCGTTACGTGGTCGGCTGGATGATCGCCGAGCGTGAATCGGCCACCCTGGCCGAAGAACTGATTACGGAAACCTGTGTGCGCCAAGGGATTCAACCCGACCAGCTCACCATTCATGCGGATCGAGGCAGTTCCATGACTTCCAAATCCGTGGCGTTTCTGCTGGCAGATCTGGGTGTGACGAAAACTCATTCGCGTCCCCATATTTCCAACGATAACCCCTACTCGGAAGCCCAATTTAAAACCTTGAAGTATCGTCCCGATTATCCCAGCCGTTTTGGCTGCCAAGCGGATGCGCGGGCTTGGGCAAATACATTCTTTACCTGGTACAACCAGGAACATCATCACAGTGGTTTGGCTCTGCTGACCCCAGCCGATGTCCATTACCAGCGTGCACAGGCGGTGCTCCAAAAACGCCAACTGGTATTGCAAGCGGCTTACCAAAAGACTCCACAGCGTTTTGTGAAGGGGTTGCCTGTGCCACCCCAATTGCCCCAAGCGGTTTGGATCAATCCGCCCACACCTGCCCTGGCGGGCGGTGCCAGGGATGTCACTGCCAAGAGTGACTAAATTCTGAAATTCCGTGTCTCAAATCATTGACACATTCCGTTCCTCCCGTTTTTGGTTTCAAGAATTTAGAGACTGGCATGAGTTTATACAAGAATTTTCTGGACGATTTCGAAAGGCTACTTTCATATGCCGAACGAGTGCCATTAAAGTAGTTAATGGCAAAAAAACAAGGAATATTTATGAACAAGTTCAATGTTTATTTTCACAAGGATTTTGACGGTATTTGCTCAGCAGCATTATTTTCTGAACTTGTATCGAATTATAATTTAGTAGAAACAAAAGAATTCAACTACATTCCTGTCGATTACCATTTAAAAGATAAATGGCTGACTCAACCACTGCTACAACCTAACGCCGTTTTAGATTTTCTTTTCCATCAAGACGCTGAATGGTGGTATGACCACCATGTTTCAACATTTCTAACTCCTGAAATCAAGAAAAAATATAAGAAAAATAATGTTCGCCAATTTTGGAACACAGAATTTCAATCGTGCCCATCATTGATTAAGACGCACTTTCTCAAACATTGGACGTTATTTTCTGGAACACTCGAAAGGTTTGACGAGTGGATAACTTGGAGCAATAAAATTGATAGTGCATTATACGATTCGCCTAGCGAAATAATTGAACTAAAACACCCTTGTTTGCAAATATACGCATCTCTTGGAAAAGATAGTTCTGATCCTTACTTAACATTTCTAATAAATTCAATTCGAAAACTCTCACCTAGCGAACTGGCTAATACAAATGAAGTCCAAGAAAAATATAAAATTGTAAGAAGCGAACAAAATAAGATTATCGAAGACCTAAAAGGAGAATTCAAGTTTGAAAATGGAGTAGTCTTTTTAGATCAAGCGAAATTCAATTATCCATATCAAAGGTATCTTTCTTATTACTTTTACCCCGAAGCACAATATACAGTTGGTATCTTCAAGAAAAACACTAGGACTTTCTCAATAAGTCTTGGAAAAAATCCGTGGAAAGAATTCCAGCACAAGAATCTTGGAAAATTAAGCGAAAAATATGGTGGCGGCGGTAGACCAACTGTTGGCGGAATACTTTGTGATGATTATTCACAATCTGTTGATATTGCGCAGAAAATAATTAAGTATCTTTCAAGAAAATAGTATTGTAAGAAGAAACGCGCCTAACACAGTGTGCTCCCAACACCCCTCCCTTCGGCGATCACCGGGGTACGTGATGGTGGCTGCGAAGCGTGCAGCCCGTAGGGACGGCGTGCGCACGCCCTACGGGCAGTCTGCGTGGCTTGAAGTTGGTTCCGTCAAGCAGGGGCATACCCCACTCGGGAAGAACACCCTCGGGGGTGCTACGCAAACGCACACCGTTGGCAAGAATCTTGCACTTTTAGTTTAAGTGATGGAGATGGAACGGCTCTCCGAATTGACTTAGGCCATCAGCGCAACAAAGGAGTCTTATGTCGCAAATCATATCTAATTTTTCATTCTTAAATATCAAGAACCAAATAGTAAAAATTTGGATGACGATAGGAGTAAGCGTATTTATTTCATTGGGTGGCGCAGGCTTTACTGTGTTGGTCGCAACTCTGACCAATAATCCCATCTGGAAACTTGCTAAAGACCCAGCTCAAGTAGTGGGGTTTTCTCCATATATCGGAATGCTCTCCAATTGGGGTGTCGTCCTGTGGATGGCGGCAGCGGCGATTTGTCTCTTTAGCGCAGTGCTCCTGAAACAACAAAAAGTATCTGATTCCACATTCACGTTCATTGCGGTATCAGGCGGTTTTAGTCTATTTCTGGGAATTGATGACCTATTCCTTTTGCATGATCGACTATTCCCAAAACTATTTGGCATTCCAGAAACTTCTTTTTATTTCCTTTATCTTTTTGCCTTTCTGGTCTATTTAATTTCTTTTATTCGTCAGATCATAAAATACGAATATCTATTATTTGGAGCGGCACTTTTATTTTTCTTGCTGTCGCGCCGGGTTTTTGTCACATTGCCTTTTTTTGATCAATTTATGACCACCGGAGATATGTTGAAATACTCTGGAATTGTCTTCTGGTTAGCTTTCTTTTATAGAACAGCACTATTTGAAGTGAGCGCATTATTAAAACATGAATAACAATACGGCTTCATCAGGTTGTGGTGTGTCCATATGTCACCAGCGCGCCTTGCATCCGTCAGTTCTTGCCAACAAGGCGTCCGCCCGACCAGTTGGGTTTATCTCTGCGAAAGGAGATACATTGTGCTCAAGCCGGTTCCGTCAAAGCGGCGTTACATGGAGGTTCCCGATGTCTGAGCATGTGACCATTGAGTTGTTGAAGGGCTTCCTGGAAGCATTCAATCGCCACGACCTGGATTCCATCATGGGCTACTTCGCCGATGATTGCGTCTTCTACATGCCAAGAGGCGCCCGTCCTCGCGGCGATCGGTATGTCGGGAAGCAGGAAGTGCGGGCAGGCCTGGCGAAACGATTTGAAGGGATTCCGGATGTGCATTATGGGGACGATCGGCACTGGATCTGTGGTGATTTCGGAGTTTCAGAATGGACACTGACTGGCACATCGACGTCCGGTCAACACATCGAAGTGCGCGGAGTTGACCTGCTTGAGTTCGCGCAGGGGAAGGTCATACGCAAGGATTCTTTCTGGAAAATACTTGAGTGACCGGCCAGGTCAGCGAAACACGCCCGCGGGAGTGCACAACCTTGTTGCTGCATTGCACCTCGCTCGCATAAACACCGGGGCATGCTGGTGACTGCGCAGCGAGCCGCGAACCGTCATCCAAATCACCAACCTGATTCGCTTACCCGTAGGGACAGGGTACGCTGCGCTACCCACAGGGTATGCTTCGCTTACCCACAGGGTACGCTGCGCTATAATCGAACAAACCAAATGATGAGACCCTCCGCAACCGGGGTCTCATTCTTTAACCAACACTCATCACGAAGGGAAACCTCACCTTGCTCTCCATCCTCTACGGCATCGCCTCCGCCGCCACCTGGGGCGCGGCAGATTTTATCGGCGGGCTCGCCAGCAAACGCACCAGTCCCTACCGCGTCCTCTTCCTGGCCGAGATCGCCGGCATGCTCCCCTTTACCCTCCTGGCCCTGCTCCTGCGCGAGCCGCTGCCCCCCGCAGGCGATATGCTCCTGGGCGCCGGCTCCAGCCTGGTGGGGCTCACCGGGCTGCTCTTCCTCTACCGCGCCCTCGCCTCGGGACAAATGACCATCGCCGCCCCGGTCTCTGCCCTGTTCGCCGCCCTCATCCCCGTGGTATTTGGCTTCTTCACCCTCGGCGCGCCCTCCGGGGCCACCCTCACCGGCTTCGCGCTCGCCTTCGCCGCAGTCTGGCTCATCTCCCAGACCAGTCTCACGGACTGGCGCATCACCTTCAAGGACCTGCGCCTGCCCCTGCTTTCAGGGCTCTTCTTCGGCTTGTACTTTCTCACCCTCCACCGCGCCACCCTCAACGCCTTCTTCTGGCCCCTCGCCGCCGCCCGCTTTGCCGGGCTGGTGGCATTGGGTCTATATGCGCTGGTCACCCGCCAGCCTGCCCTGCCGCCGCGCGAGATCTGGGGAGCCTCCATCGTCAACGGCGTGCTCGATATCGGCGGTAACGCCTTCTATGTGCTCGCCGCGCAAACAGGCCGGCTCGATGTCGCCGCCGTGCTCAGCGCCCTCTACCCCGCCTCCACCGTCCTGCTGGCGTGGGTCTTCCTCAAGGAACGCCTCACCTGGATCCAGGCCCTTGGCGTGATCCTGGCGTTCGTGGCGATCATTCTGTTCACACTGTAGCGGCTCCACCGCAAGGAAGACAGCCTCAACCCTTACCCCCCACTCTCTACTCCCTACTTTCTACTCTCTGCCTCTCATTTCCCGTTCCAGATCCTGTGCTTTGCCAGCCGGATGTACTCCTCGCTGACCTCATAGCCGGTAAAATGCCTGCCCGCCTTCAGCGCCGCGATGGCGGTCTGTCCTGAGCCCATGAACGGGTCCAGCACGATCTCGTTCGAGAACGTATAGAGCTGGATCAAGCGATACGGCAGCTCCACCGGGAACGGCGCCGGGTGCCCCACCTTCCTGGCCGACTCAGACGGGAACCCCCACACCGACTTCGTGAACTCCAGGAACTCATCCTTCGAGATGGTGCTTTCGCGCCCGTCCATCTTATCGCGCCGGTAACTCCCCTTCGAGAACACCAGGATGTACTCGTGCGTGTCGCGCAGGGTCGGGTTGGTGGCGCTCTGCCACGAGCCCCAGGCCGTGGAGGTGCTCGCCGAAGCCGCCTTGTCCCAGATGATCTCCCCCCGCATCAAAAAGCCCAGGTCGATCATCCCCTGCATGATCGAAGCGTGCAGCGGGATGTACGGCTTGCGCCCCACGTTCGCAATGTTGATGCACGCCCGTCCGCCCGGCACCAGCACCCGGTACGTCTCCTTCCAGACACGCATCAAAAACGCCAGATACTCCTCCAGCGTCAGGTTGTTGTCGTACTCCTTGCCCACGTTATACGGCGGCGAGGTCACCATCAGGTGCACCGAGCAATCCGGCAGCTCCTTCATCTCCTCGCACGAGCCGTGGTGGATCATATCCAATGCGGCGATCGGGTTCTCAAGGTACGCCTCCGGCGCCGCCTGGGCGCGGTCTGCATAAAGGCGCGTCCCATAGAACGCGGAGGAATCGTGTCCCTCGCGGCCCGGGGAGCCGAACGTTGATGTGACGGTGTTCTTACGCTTAGGCATGTTTCGGGAATGAATACTTTAAGTTGGAAGCTGGTCTCCCCAAATATATCACAGCGAAGTCGCCCTGTGGGCAAGCGTAGCAATCCTGTGGACAGGCGTAGGTGTCCTGTGGACAGGGTAACACAAAGGCGTAATGCTGTTCCTGTCGGTTGCATTACGCCTTGATTATTCAATTGTAGTGGATGAATGAAGTGCTACGCTTCGTAATCGATCGCCTCTTCTTCCACGGTCATGACGGGCTCTTCGGTGGGTTTACGATCCAGCATTTGCATGCTCAGGCAAACGACCTTGGTGTAATAGCGTGCTTCGCCCTTGTCTTCATAGCGATCGGTCTTCAGACGACCTTCCACGAAAACCAGGCTGCCTTTCTTGAGATACTCACTGCACACTTCGCCCAGGCGGCCCCAGGCCTCGATGTTAACCCATTCCGTGTATTCCTTTGCATCGCCTTCCTTGCTCTTCCAGCGATTGCTGATGGCAATGCTGAAGTGGGTCACTTTCTTCCCGGTGGGCGTGAACTTGCTCTCCGGGTCTTTGCCGAGACGGCCGATCAATTGAACTCTGTTTAGTGCTGGCATACCATTTTCCTATCTTTGATGAATATAGTGTTGTAGGGATAGTTTAGCATCCTCAAAAAATAAGTCAATAAGTGAAACTTGTCACTTTTGTCAGAATAAATATTGTTTGACATTTTTGTAAGTACATTTGGATTTCACTTCACGGGTGTCCTACCTATCAGAAACAATGGATAATGATGCGTTCATCATTGTCCAAGTTATGGATCAATAGAAAAGCGGAGCCGGGACACAACGCGTCCAGCTCCGCTTCTTCACTTGCTATTCAATTTTCTGAAGGTCTTTTCCCCGCCAGCTATTTTCCTGTGATCAAACTTCCGAGGCGTCCGCCAGTTCCACCTGCTCTTCCCCGGTTACGTTATCTTGTTCCACGAAGCCATCCTCAGGCTTGTTGTCAGATAGGAACTGCACGCTCTGCGCCACCACCTTGGTAAAGTAGCGGGTCTCGCCCTTCTCCTCGTAGCGGTCGGTCTTCAAACGACCCTCCACATACGCCAGGCTGCCCTTTTTGAGGTACTCGTGGCAGGTCTCTGCCAGGCGTCCCCACGCCTCGATCTGCACCCACTCGGTGTGCTCCCGGGTAACACCAACACCCGCTTCGCCTCCATCGCCTTTCCAGCGGTGGGTAATGGCAATGCTGAAGTCGGTCACCCGCCTGCCTGTTGGTGTATATTTGCTCTCCGGGTCCTTGCCCAGATAGCCGATCAGTTGAACGCGGTTTAATGCTGGCATGCTTTCCTCCCTGGGTTTTGCTGTAAGCTTTTAGATGCAAATGTACGTGTCATGATTGGTCTCCTTTTAATCTAAAAGAACGGTATTTGGTTGTCTCGAACAGGGTTATACTCCGTCTATCTACTCTCCTGCCGCCTCGGGGGCCGCTTCGGGCGATCCTTCCCGTGCTGCTGCGGTCTCGGTCTCTGCCTCGCCGCCGGTCTTCTTGAGCACCGGCAGACCGGTCTTCATCTCGACGACCTTGTAGCCTTCGGGCACAGAATCGAGCGTGCCGTCCTTCACCTCTTTGGCGAAGAAGAACAGAGTCCGTTCCTTGCCGGTCGAAGTGATGGACTTCTTGGCGTGCAGGTAGTAGGTCACACCCTTCGAATTGGTAAACGCGTAAGCCATTAGTTTCTCCTTTTTCCAGGTTAGTGCAGTAAGTTTAGCACGGATTTTCTACTCATGCAATCAGGAGTTGCGTGTATGCAAACCGTCATTGCTCTCACAGATCTACGCTCCGGCCGACTCTCTTTCGCGGGCAGGGTTGGTCTGGTGCCAACTATGGGTTATCTACACGAAGGGCATCTCTCGCTCGTCCGCCGTGCCAGGCAGCAATGCGACCATGTGCTCGTCTCGATCTTCGTCAACCCGGCCCAGTTCGGTCCGAAGGAGGACCTCTCCAAATATCCGCGCGATCCCCACCGGGACCTGAGCCTGCTCGAGCCCCTCGGCGTGGACCTAGTCTGGATGCCAACCGCCGAGAGCATGTACCCACCCGTCTACCAGACCTGGGTGGAGGTGGAGGCGATCACGCGTCTTCTGGAAGGCTCCATGAGACCGGGTCACTTCCGCGGGGTCACAACCGTGGTCGCCAAGCTCTTTAACGTCGTCCAGCCGCACAGAGCCTATTTCGGTCAAAAGGACGCGCAGCAGGCGGCCGTCATCCGCCAGATGACCCGCGACCTCAACTTCCCCATCGAGATCGTGGTCTGCCCCATCGTGCGCGAGCCGGACGGATTGGCAATGTCGAGCCGCAATTTGTATCTGGACCCTGAGCAACGCAAAGCCGCGACCGTGCTGTACCGTTCGTTGACCGCGGCAAAGGAGGCTTATGCCAACGGTGAGCGGGATTCTGAGAAACTGCGCCAGACCATGAAGGATGTGCTTGCCAGTGAGCCGCTGGCGCAAATCCAATACGTTTCGTGCGCAGATTACGACACGCTGGAAGAATTGGTAACAGTAACGGGTAAAACCCTGCTTTCGATGGCGGTTTTTATGGGAAAGACAAGGTTGATCGATAACTTTGTTTTGGAATAACAATCAATGAAACCGACCAACAACGGTTGGCAATATTGGATACGACTTGTCCTTGCCACAGTTCTTGCCGTGCTTCTTGCGCTGGCAGGCACAATACTTTGGATCAGTTACCAACAAACCACGGATTATCTTCATCCTGCGCGGCAGACCGCATCGGGAGCATTGCTGCAAGCCAATGGGGTCGAATTTCAGGAAGTCGAGTTGATCACCGAGGACAACGTGAAAATCTCGGCGTGGTATACGCCGCCCCAAAATGGCGCTGTCATTCTGGTTGCCCATGGCTATGGAGATAAGCGTACCGAAGACTTCCATGCGCTCTTCGCCAGTCACGGCTATGGCGTGATCGCATGGGACTTCCGTGCACACGGGCAAAGCGAAGGGGAGTTTTCATCGCTGGGCTATTACGAAGCTCTGGATGCAAAGGCCGCGCTGGATTTTGCACTCACCCAGCCGGGCGTGGAACACGTGGGTGCCTGGGGCGGCTCGATGGGCGCCGTAACGATGATCCGCGCGGCTGCGCAGTATCCCGAGATCGAAGCACTGGTTGCGGACAGCCCATTTGCAGCATTGGAAGATGAAATGGATCTGCGCGTCCCATTCCCGATCATGCGCTCACTGATCCGTTTTTTTGCAGAAAGGGAGTCTGGCCTGACACTTGATCTGGTCCGCCCTGTGGATGACATCGCCTACATCAGTCCACGCCCTGTTTTTATCATTCAAGGCATGGGGGATGGGATGGTGCCCGTTGATTCCGCACAACGTTTGTACGACGCGGCAGGAGAGCCGCGCCAACTGTGGACGGAAAACGATGTCCCCCATTTGAATATGTACGCTTATTACAAGACAAGATATACCAAACGCGTCATCAGGTTCTTTGATGAGTATTTATTATCGAAGTAAAAAGTTGTGCGGCAGTTTAACTGCCGCACAGCAAAGACCATTGGAAATGGCTACGGACCCCATTTCATTTGCTGGGCAAAGGGCGTCAGCACCACGTTCGGTCTTCCGTCAAGATATACGACTTCGGCTCGCCCGCCTTGATAGACTTCCTGGGAGGGTGCGATGACTGCAACAACAAAGCTCGCATCCGGCGCCCACAGGGCTTCATTGAGCAATTGGAAATCTTCGCTGCTGAGGACGGTGCGCCCTGTCACGCCATCGGGCGCTGAACGGACAAGTTGCAGTGGCGAACGTACGATGATCCCCTCCGGAGCGGGGACCGTAGCGAACAGGAAATATAACTGGCCATCCGGCGCGAGATAAGCCTCATCGGCTACATTGTAGTTGCCTCCACCTGCATCTCCCTGGATCAACGTGGTGACTTCGCCAGTCGCAGCATCCACTCTCCATAAGCCGGAACTGAACATCCCCATGTTTGGGTTGGCTGCATAAAAACTTGAACCATCGGTTGACCATTCCGTATCATCGCAACAGATCAATGCGCCTTCGCCGCCGGTAAGCCGTACCAGTGCACTGGTTGCGGGATAATAAACCGCAGAGGAGGCTCCTTCATAGTAACCGAGCGTGATCAGAAGTTTCGTTCCATCATGGGAATAGCGCTCAGGCGAATATAATTCGCGCGGGACAAATAGACCACCGCCGATATCATCGATCTGATTCTCGATCAGAAGATCGGACTCACCCGTCGAAAACGAGTACATCTGCAGGCCTTGATACCCGTAAGCCAGGGTCTGTCCATCGGGTGAAAAGACAGGACTGCTGATCGTACTAATAAATGGATTGTTCGGATCGAAAACACCGCCATCCGCGATCACACGGCGGTTCGAGCCGTCGGCATTGCTCAGTAATAACTGATTGTTCGCCACGTAGGCAACGCTTCCATCGACCAGGGAAACATCATAATCACTGACATTGTCAGACTCAGAAGTAAGCTGGCGCTGCGTGGTTCCGTCGCGTTCGATACGGAACACCTGAATCAGTCCGGCGTCATCGTTGCCCAGGTAGTAGAACGAGCGCGGCAGCGCGCCTGTGGGTTCTCCATCTGGCGCGGGAGCGGTGGCAGTATCCTCCCCGCCAGGGACGAGGGCTGTTAACGTCATCGCAACGACGGTGCCCACATCACCGGGCGAGAAAGGTGGGGTTGCCGTTCCACTGGCCGGAGGTGGAACAGGTGGAACGGGCAAAGCGCAGGCCAGAATAACAGCGGCCAGAATTAGAAAGGAAATGAGGGGGCGAAAGCGTTTACTCATATTTACCTCATAAGGATTACAACATACAGAGACACAGAAAAAAACGAGCCTTGCGCCGGTTGGTATAAGCGCTGAGAGCCCATCCAAACAACCTTCGCAAGGCTTTTACATCAGAAACCGGATTCCTGCCGATGATTCTGTTCCGAGTTACACCTGCTCAAATCGCTCCACAGGCACAACAAACAGCGTGGCTCGTCTTTCCCCGGATGGCAGCGGAGTCAACTTTTTGCGGATCAAGTCGAGCGCGGACTCAAGACGTTCATCCCTCACACCCAGCAAAAGGGTGACCACGCCGCTTCTCAGGAATCCACCGGTGGAGGCGATGCGCGTTATACGATATTTTTCAGCTGTCAGAGCCTGTGTGATTTCATCTGAGTCGCTATCCTTAACGATGATAATGACCATTTTCATAAGGCACGCTCCTGACGATCAAATTTCTTCAAAGTGTTCAACGGGTAACGCGAAAACGGTCGCGCCCCCAACGGTAACAGGAACAGGGGTCGGCATGGGAAGAGGCGAACCCTCCAGTGGCAAAGTGAGGTATTCGATCCGCTGCCGGCATGATTCCTCCAGGGCCTTGAGCGCGTCCTCCTCCCGACCTTTTTGCAGCCCCACCAGCAATGTCGTATTTCGGCGGCCCAGGAATCCACCCGCGCTGGCAAGATACACAACCGGCAGACGCAACCGTTCGAGAGCACGCGTGGCTGTATCCACATCCTGCTCCTGGACGACAGCCAGCATCAACGAGTGAATCGGCTCATTCATGGATCATTCCTTTTCTCCAAGCCATGCGCCCGCAGCACAGGCAAAACCAGGAAAACGCCGGTCTCATGGTTACTTAGATCACCCACTACACGCTGTGTGGCAGTGAGGATCTTATCTATCATAGACTCATCTTGCGCAGTTGTAAAGATGGTACGGCTGAACGTTTGCGGCATTTCGTAAAAGTCCTGCAGCGAAGGCATCAGTGGAATGTCATCGCGAAAACCTTCCTTCTGACGCAGCCTTCGCATGCCCGTGCTGAACAAAATCGTTGCGCGATGGACTCCAATACCCTGCCATGCCTCAATGAGTTCCTCAAGCAGGTCCGGGTTATGCATGATGAACAGGATGAAATACATTAGTCTGCCTCCTCACTGTTTTTTGGTGAATCAGGCTGGCTCTCAGTCTGCATAGCATCCACCAACAATTGCTTGTCCCTGGCTTTTGTTTGTGTAAACAACGCCCGCAGAATGGGTGGCGTAATTAATGTGGTGACCAGCACCATTACAACGATAGCGGAAAACTCATTATCAAGAATCAATCCCTCCCTTACCCCAACATTTGCAACGATCAGCCCAACTTCTCCACGCGAAATCATTCCTGCACCCAGTTG
>DATKED010000207.1:0-5871 GCA_035512375.1 Anaerolineales bacterium | reverse complement strand
CTCAGTGCCCCGATCTGTAGGTTGGCTTCTGCTTCATGTCCCTCATAGGGAATAATGACTTTTTGCTGCACCTGGTAATGGAATTCGCCGGCATCCGTCAGAAGGATGATCTCATCGCCGGGCACTAGCTTGTTGAGGTCCCGGAACACCTCCCCCGCCGTATTGTTATGCCCGTTGAAGACGATATTCCGTCCGCCGCCCGGGTTGCCACTGCTGCTGTAATGGCCGGCGGCATAGTTGGCAGGATCCCAAATGAACGAACCATCCCTCTGCTGTACTGGATAGCTCTCCACAACCGAAGTATTCAAGCCAATAGCCGGGATCGACAGCCGGGTAGCTGGCAAAGGCAGTGGCGTGGCCGTAGGTGTTGCCGTGGGCATGGGGGTGAGTGTCTGCGTGGGGAGTGCTGTGGCGGCCGGCAGTTGGAAGGCCGGTGTACTGTCGATACGCAGATAGTGCTGCTGGTCGGCGATCTGGCTGTCCAGGCTTTCCCGGGCAAAGCGCAGACCCAGCAGGCAGCCAAGGACGACTCCGGTCGAGATCAGGAGCCGGCCTGTAAAATCATAAACGCGCGCCGAGCGTTGTTCAGGCCTGACCAAATCTGCCACCCGTTCCGAGGAAAATTACAACGTATAGGATTACGGCAGGCGCGGGAATTACTAAACTTCTCCTTTTCTCCTTAGCATCAGATCGCCTGGCGCCAGGATACTTTTGGCAGGCAGGTTCTTGCGTTGTTTCTTTGAATTGAGGTTCTCTGTACTGTAGCGGCCTTGAAGACATCGATGAATACCTCCCTTTCAGGTACTCTTAAATCTTCACACAAGTTGAATATGGTTAAAAAACTGGCCCGATCTAACACATCGCTTTCCGGATACTCATCGCAAGGGACAATCCTGTGTTTTATTATAACGAGCTTGGGGAAAAAATCAAGCATTGTTTATAGAACCGTACGGCCTGCGCAATGTCAACAGTTGTAACCAAGCCTCAAATACCTTACCTATTTTCGTATTGAGTCTTATGTAAATGGAGTGGCTGGTCAAAAGCCTGGCGGAGCCTCTCAATCGCTCGGGTGATGAACGATGTGTAACCTCCCATGATTGCCAGATGCCGGAGCCGGTAGATGATCGCCCTCGTGGCTTATGGTGACTGCGCTCAACAAACACAGGTGTTTAATTGATGGTACATTTCCTTGTCGTAGTCTCTGATGATGCAATGTCCGTCACTAAGTACAAACACGAAAGTTCTGTAGGATAAAATGGGTGCATGGAAAAATTATATGTGCCGTCCTTGTCGGAAGAGCAGAAAGCTGAAGTAGACGAACTGTACCGAAAGACGGCAGTGCCCAGAGTGCGCACCCGAGCACAAATGGTGTTGTTGTCAGCAGAGAAAAAGCTCAAAGTAGATGAAATCGCTGACATTGTTCGAGAAAGTTCTGTCACGGTTTTGCGCTGGCTTCATCGCTATATTGCAGAAGGCATTCAAGGATTGATGGATGCTCCGCGCGCCGGGCGCAGCTCGATCCTCAGCGATGAATTTCGCAAGCGATTACTGGAAGTGGTGCGCAGGCGACCGAGGAGCTTGGAGCTGGAATATTCCATGTGGACCTTGCAACGTCTGGCAGATTTTATGGCAGAAGACACTGGCATTCGCGTCTCCACGGAAACCATCCGACGAGCACTTGCCAAAGAAGATATCGTGTTTAGCCGTCCACAGCACACCATTTCGAGTCCGGATCCGGAATATCAGATCAAAAAAAGACGATTGAAGAAGCTCGAGACCAACTGAAACCAGGGGATGTGTTCTACTATGCTGATGAATTCAACGTGAGTTGGTTGCCCACATTACGAGCCATGTGGAGTCTGAAAGGCCAGCAAGTGATGATCCCAACGCCTGGGCAGCCCAAAGTACATTACGGCCTGGGTGCCGTGAATTATCATTCTGGCGAAACCGTGGTCATCATTCGACGAAGAAAGCGACGCCCGGAAGTGGCTGAGTTACTGCAAGCACTCGTAGACAAGCACCCGACAGGAATAATTTACGTCGCCTGGGATAATGCAAACACCCATCAAGACGACGAAGTGCAAGCCGTTGTACGTGCAGCTGCCGCAGGACGATTGGTTCTCCTTTACTTACCGACCTACAGCCCCTGGCTGAACCCGATCGAAATGCTGTGGCGGCACTTTCGAAGAGAAGTGACGCACTGTGAAATCTTTGAAACCGTGAAACTCCTGATCGAGGCGTCCTACAATTTCTTCAGCCGCTACAACACGAACCCGCAAGTTGTCCTGTCGATAATTGGCGCTAATGCTTCATGATTTTTATGTTTGTACTTAGTCCCAATAACTCTCTATTGATGTTGGCGACTGTCTTGACGTGGCAAAGCACGCTGCCCTTTCATTCACATATGACTGCAATCTGCTCATAAACAGATTGATGATCGAGGTTATGCATCCTTTACTTCTTCGTTCGTCTTTCTCTCCATTCATAAATGCCGAACACCATCATCGTCAAAGGAAGGATGATTAGTCCCGCCACGATGACCACCTTCGTCAGATCGAACGTGGCTGGGCTGAATATCTCAGGGACAATCGGTTCAACTAGCATGCCGATGCTGAAGAGCAGTCCACAAATGGTTAAGCCTCCAATGCCAACCTTTCCCCAGCGGTCATTCCGCGACGCAAGCAGGGTGAATATGAGTACCGCCACAATCATATACAAAGGTGGAGACATAGCTGTACCATTGCCATACAGAAAATCCTGCAGGGCGGGCAATCCCGTACTCCATCCGCCAGGGTCGGATGGGCGATTTTCCGCAATGGCGACACCAGCCCCGATCAATGCGAAAATCGTGTAAAAAACTGAACTGATGGTAAGCCATTTGCGATTTGTCTGGGTCATGTTATTCATGGCATGGATTCCTTTCGCGACAGGAATTTCATTCCTCGTGGACCAGTCATCGATCCTCGGCTGGAGCCGGCGCGGAAGTGAGCCCAGGTATACTCAGTTTCCACATCAAGACGTAGCCCCTGGTCGTTCCTAGAATGGCTTGAAAACCATCAACCACAGAACAATCGCAGGGATAATGTAGCCGACCACAACTAATCCAGTCACGTTGGTTTTCTTGAGCAGCGCGGCCACTTCATCAGGATGGGATGGCGGCTCGGCGGGCAATTGTTTACTGCCTTTCATATATGGTAGACCCACCAATCGCCTGAGTTCTTTGTAGTGCTTCTCGTTGAACATCGCCATGTAAATAAAGACGAAGAGCATCAATACGATGGAGAGCCAGATATAGCCCCTGTTCCAGATACGGAATAGAAAAGGCAGGATGATGCCCGTCAATCCCATCATCAGGAAGGAAACGCCCATCAGGATCATCGTTGACCAGGAGAGGTCAAGCAGAGCACGGATGCGGGAAAAGTCGGTCTCTTTGCGCAGTTGAAATGCCATCGCCGCTGAAGTTCCGTGTGCAAGGAAAAATGTGATCGCCGATAAAATATGCAGGAAAACCAGCCATTGGATCAGTACTATATTCATGGGAAACTCCTTTCCTGCAACGCTTTTAGCGCGCGGGGTGACTGGGTTTGTAAGTCGGTTCGTAGATAAACCCGTCTGGCGTTCGGAAATGACTCCAGGCATGGCCGTCTTCCACCGTCTCAATTGGACCGATGAATTCTATTCCGTGCGCTTCCATCTCTGCGCGGGCGGCATGGATGTCGTCCACGAGAAAGCCAGCCACAGGGTTGGTGAAGAATGTGTTATACGGCGAATCAGCCCCAAAGACCTCGAGCCGGTCACTGTTCGGTAAATCCATCACGACGAAGCCTGGTTCCTGATGGGAGATTTCCAGCCCCATGACGTCCCGATACAAATTGACCATCGCATCGAAATTGGATGTGCGAACCCCAACCACATAATCCCTTTGACTTCCATGTCGACTCTCCTCTCTCAACCGATAAATGATTCGGACAGCCGTTTTATTCTTCAACACTGCTATCAGGATTTAGGTACGATTTGTTCATCCGCCTTCCGAGGGAAAAGTTGGATGACTTGTTCTCAACAAAAAGGTTATGCAATTCTGCCCGGTCAGCATGTTGATGTCCAGCTCGAGAATTTGAAAGGATAGCTCATTATTTGGACAACAGCTCAGCCTCATTCACCCAAAGATAAACGCTAAGTTGACCGAAATCCTGAAATCCCAGCCGGCGATATACCCTATGCCCCAGCTCGGAGGCCTGGAGGATACCTATACGGTATTCTACGTCCCGCGCATACAGCAATGGGGCTAAGGTGAGCGCCGCTCCAATTCCCTGACCTCGTGCTTCGGGAATACAGGTGACGTTGTATATTCCGGCTACGCCTGCAGATAGGAATAATTGAGATGTACCAACTGGCTGTCCGTTTAGTAGAGCAAGATAGCTTCGAAATGGTAGATCCAAGACTCCCTCGACAAAAAATTCGTACCAGGTGCTCTCAAACTCTTCAGGAACTCCAAAAGCGATGCTTGCCACATGGATCCATTTCGACAGGGTCTTTCGATCTTCAACCGGTATGATCTCTAAGCCTGCTGGCAAGGCTGTGCTTTCTGGCAATGCACTCAAATCAACAGCCATCTCAATTGCGAACGATTCCTCAACAGTCAGACCGTGTGCAATTAGGTGTTTTTTTATTTTAAGTGCTGGAATGCCCTCTTCAACCAACCAGGACAATTTTCGTATGTGCAATGATCTGAAATGGCTCAATGCATTTTCGATCAGTTCGTCGATCCCTTCAGAGGGCAGTTCCGTGCATACAACCAAATTCATAAAATGATCTGGCATCTTTGTGATGAACCAGGTCAGATACCGGCCGATGGACAACTCTACGCTTGGTGATCGCCCCAGGCAGTAATGATAATGCTTCCAGTTCTCTTTGATGGACTCTTTCACGGTCTTCTCTTCAGAAAAGTCACAAAGGATATTTTGCATCGTTCCACCATCGATCAGATGAAATCTTTCAATCTACCAATCCCGCGTTGGCTTCTCTAATGTGTTGAATCGGCGGGCACTGGCTTGCGAAGCAAGTCAATACCTAGCCACAGCGACCAAATCGGAGCGAGGACAAGGAAAATACCGAGTCCAAGCGAAGAAACGGCGTCGATGCCCAGAATGAATCCGAGAGAATCCAACAGCGCCGAAATGCCCAGGATGATGCTGACCAGACTGAATATGCGGCGCTCATCCCGTAGCAGCAACCCTATACCGATAAACCAAACTCCAGCCAACAGCACTTCAAGTATATTCCACAGCCCTCCGTATACAAGATCCGTGATTGTACTAAAAATCGTTTCCAGCACGACTTGCTGTGATGCTGATGCCTGCCCGTAAGCACGGATCAACGGTGGATACGTGGCCGCAAGAATCGTCGCGCCGATCGCGCCGATGAGGATGTATCCAACACCACAGACCGTATAAAATCGAACCCAGTTGGGACTTTTCGGTTGGAGCCAGTGCAGAAGAAATAGAGCGGCTGGCAAAAGTGGCAGATAATACGAGAACATATCTAAGATAAGCCCCCAACCCAGCAGCCTGGCGCCATCCGGCCCGACAGAGAGCAGAAGAGCTGGATTCATAGATGCGTCCATTTCAAAATCCATAGCCGCGCTTGTTAGTACTATACTCGCTAAGGCAAGCGGGAAAGAGATGATTGCCGCCAGCGCAGCAAATCGTTGAAATGACTGATGGTCACCCATGTCTTATCTCCATTCGCTATCGCACCTCAGTGAACTGGCAACTTATCTAAACTCTAATAGCGCTCGCGACCGATGAAATTGGTTAACTGTACGGGAAAATTTGTGAATGTCATCTTGCTCTTACAGTGTTATACCTCAAT
>DATKED010000206.1:0-19360 GCA_035512375.1 Anaerolineales bacterium | reverse complement strand
CTTTGTTTGTATCTATTATCTTATGCAAGAATCACGAAGATGACAATAGCTCGGCGGTTATTAAGAAATCCCTGATGGACATCCATCAGGGATTTCGATCTCGATTTGGTTCCTGTTCCTGGTCTACTTGATCACTGGATATGGTGATGCAGGCTTGCTCTTCATAAGGTGGTACACCATCTGTGCGACTTCGATGCTGGAGATGATGATAATGACGCCCAACACCAATGTCGGGATTAGATTCCCAATGGTTACGAACACCTGCGCAGATTCTGCCATAGGAGTGCCTGCCAGCTGTTCGGGCGTCAGAGCAGCCAACGCCGGACCTCTCAACATCACTACTGCCAGCGCGATGCTCGCAAGTTCAAGCACGATGTTCATGATACGCGCACCTGTATTCCACGATCCTCGGCGCAGTAGATACAGATTGAAAGCGATTTGCAGGAGGATCAAAATATTGAGCCACGGCAGATAGCTAAAGAAAGCTTCTGTAAGCACCGGCGATAGGAAAACCCAATCACTGTTATTAAAAAACCCGAAACCGATGACGCCAGGATACAGGTTGAATATGACCAGGAAAAGCACAAGGAAGAACATTTCAAAGATCTGTTCACCGAACTTCACCCGGTCAGGGTCTGGTTCACTGACCAGTTCAGCTGGATTCCAATCCTCTGTTTCCTGTTCGAATTCCTTCGCGGGCAGAACCCGTTCAAGGATGGCAAATACCAGCACGATGTTGCCGAACGCTGTGATCAACCCGCTAATCAAACCAGCAGCGGAATTACCGACTGTTTTAAGGAATTCAGGGCCAGTCAAGCTCGATCTTGCCAGACCAATCCCGAGCCCTGCCAGGGTAACGGCAAGTAGAACCGCCAGCACGATCTTTGTCACTAGCTCAAAGGTCGGATACACGCGCGGACCGATCAGATAACGCGGTCCCACATAGGATTCGGCGACCTTGCGCGGCGCGCCATATTCCTTCAGCAGTTCGGCGACCATCGCTTCATCGGCAGGACTCTTCCCTTGAGTACGTTCCTCGAGCATATCCTCCAGCGTCGAGCGGATCTCGGCTTCGATGTCCGTACGGTTCCTGCGAGGCAGGTGTTTCCCAACCTCGGCGATATATTTATCAATCAGGTTCATTTTCTTCTCCTTGCTTTACGACAACATTTGTTTCATGGTCTTAGTCAGCGCGGACCATTCACGTTTGAGTTTTGTCAGCACTGCCTTGCCTTGCGGGCTGATAACATAGTAGCGGCGCGGACGCGCTTCGTCCATGATGCGCCAGTCGGACTGGAGCAGTCCCTGCGACTCGAGGCGGCGTAGCAGGGGATAGAGCGTGCTTTGGTCTATCTCCATGCCTTGCTCTGAGAGCGCCTTGAGCAGGGAGTATCCATACTCCTCCTTGCTCAACTGGCTCAAAACTGCAATGGACAGCACCCCGCGCCGCAATTCCAACAGCATGTTTTGTACGAGTTCATCGTTTTCCATAGGTCACCTTGGTCGCATGATACTGTATAGTATACAGTATGTCAAGAGGGATAGTATAATGTGGTATATTGAAACAGGCAGATCAACAGTCTGCCTGTCTAGCTTCTGCTATTCAATTTGCGCTATTTATCTTCCAATCATTGTTTCAAAAACTTTTCCACCCAGCGGATGAATCGATAGAGCGATGGACCAAGCAAGACCGCGATCAATACGAATAGCAATAGGAACTCGTTCCACCCGATGGCGATCACCGGTCGGCAGGCTAGAGTGCTGAAGATGAGCACCAGCAGCCCGCTCAAAAGACTTTTATTCATGGATTACTTCAACATCGGCATCTTTATACCGTGTTGTTTTGCCGCTTCGATGGCGATCTCATAGCCCGCGTCGGCGTGCCGGACGACGCCCATGCCGGGGTCCGTTGTCAGCACTCGTTCCAGTCTGCGGGCGGCTTCTGGCGTGCCATCTGCAACGATGACCTGTCCCGCGTGCTGGCTGTATCCCATCCCCACCCCGCCGCCATGATGGAACGACACCCACGTCGCGCCGCCCACCGCGTTGATCAGTGCGTTCAATATCGCCCAATCTGAAATGGCATCGGAGCCGTCTTTCATCGCTTCCGTTTCACGGTTGGGCGAAGCAACGGAACCGGAGTCCAGATGGTCGCGTCCGATCACGATGGGGGCTTTCACTCTTCCACTCGCGACCAATTCATTGAATTTGAGCCCGGCTTTTACGCGCTCACCATAACCAAGCCAGCAGATGCGGGCAGGTAATCCCTGAAATGGGACTCTTTCGCGCGCCATCTTCAGCCAGCGTTTGAGATGATCGTCTTCGGGGAACAACTCCATGATGGCTTGATCGGTCGTGTAAATGTCTTCCTTATCACCCGAGAGCGCCACCCAGCGGAACGGTCCCTTGCCCTCGCAAAACAACGGACGGATATACGCGGGCACAAATCCGGGAAATTCGAATGCGTCAGTCACACCGTAGTTATGCGCCTGCTGTCGGATATTATTGCCATAATCAAAGACTTCTGCACCGGCGCGCTGGAATGCAAGCATCGCCTGCACATGCTTCGCCATGGACGCCATCGCCATCTGTTTGTATTTACCAGGATCTGATTTTCGCAACTTATCTGCGGCGGTCACCGATAAACCAGAGGGAACGTAAAACAACGCCTCATGCGCGGACGTCTGGTCTGTCACTACATCCGGGATCACGCCACGCGCGACGAGTTCTACGTACACGTCCGCCGCGTTGCCGATCAAACCGATGGATTTGGGAATTTGTTGTTCCTTCGCCTCTTCGATGAGTGTCATCGCCTCTTCAAGTGTATCCACGACTGTATCCACATACCCGATCGCCCGGCGGCGTTCAGCACGTTCAGGGTCTACCTCAACGATGAGTCCCACGCCCTCATTCATCGTAATGGACAGTGGCTGTGCCCCGCCCATCCCGCCGAGACCTGCGGTAAGAACGAATTTCCCTTTGAGCGATCCCCAGCCTTTGAGCTTTGCCAGTGCACCGAAAGTTTCATACGTGCCCTGCAAAATTCCCTGCGTGCCGATGTAGATCCACGAACCGGCGGTCATCTGCCCATACATGATGAGTCCCTTTTTAGCGAGTTCATCGAAGTGTTCCCACGTTGCCCAATGAGGAACGAGGTTCGAATTGGCAATTAAGACCTTCGGGGCATCTTTGTGACTTTTGAACACGACGACGGGTTTTCCCGATTGTACGAGAAGCGTTTCATCCTCTTCAAGATCCTTCAGCGATTCGAGGATCGCGTCGAAGGCTTCCCAGGAGCGCGCGGCTTTCCCACGCCCGCCATAGACAACAAGATCTTCCGGTTTCTCCGCGACTTCCGGGTCTAGATTGTTTTGGATCATGCGATACGCGGCTTCACTGAGCCAATTCTTGCAGCTGAGATCAGTTCCCCTCGGGGCGCGGACAGTTCTAGGTCCAGACATGATGCGGTCTCCTTGTTGAAATAAAAAACCCCTCCCGGCAATTATACGCCGCAAGGGATTTCATCGTAGGAAAGATATTTGAACTTTATGATTAGTTGTTGACTTTTGCAAGCAGTTGCGCAAAGTCGGTTTTCCTTAAGCGTGCCACCAACTCATCCTGCGCTTCGCACCAGACTGAGCGTATCGGACAATCATCATCGAACGAACAGACCCCGCCCTCGGCAACACATTCGTTAAGTTGAATGGGTCCATCAATCGCTTCGACCACTTCCAGCAAGGTGATGTCTTTGGCTTCGCGTGCAAGTGTCACACCGCCACGCGCGCCGCGTGAAGTATGGAGCAGGCCTGCAATGGAAAGTTGCGAAATGATTTTTGCCAGGAATGATGGTGGGATGCGTTGTGCCTTCGCCACATTCCTTGTGGCAGCTCTTTCGCCATTCTTCATCTGTGCCAGATGTAGAACGGCACGAACGGCATAGTCGGCTTGACGTGTGATTTGCATATTTACCTTCCTTTTAGAAAAACAGACAATATCTGTCTCTAATGCATGATTTTAGTGTCACATGAAAATGACAACAAGTGATAGAGGTCATGGATGAATTATGACCTTTTGCTCCGATTTCTTAACCAAAAACGACCCGGGAACGATACCTCCGAGTCGTTTTCCTACTGGCAAATACTGAACTAATCGGTGATGACCAGGTTTCCGGCTGCCATTTTGACAAGGATTGTCAGTGTGGGGCCCGAGCCATTTTGAGTATATTTTTGTCCGCTTTGCGCCCAGCCCGAGCCGTGGCTGATGTTTACCGCTGCACTTTCAACAGTAACGACTGCATCCATATTTTCGGGGACAATCAGGCTCACATTCCCAAAACCCGCTTCAACCGTCACGACCGCATCCCGCTGAAATTCGCCGCTAAAATCCAGCGTGTAATTTCCTGCGCCGCCGGAAAATGCCAGCGTAGAAAAATTCGCGTTCGCCAGGCCCGTCAATTTCACATCTGAAGCGCCCGTCTCATAACGCAGGATCGACATCTCGGTCTGGTTGGGCTCGAGGAAAGAAAGGTCCACATGCGACGCGCCATCCCGGACCGTCAGACTCTTCAAGGAGAGCCCGCCGAGTTCGAGGCTCCCATCGTAGGCGCCGGCTTGGACCATCAGATCGAGAGGTACATCGCTCAACTTCAAATCCCATTCATTCTTCAACTCATCAAAGGGAGGCAGGCTTTTGAAATCGCCCTGCCTGATCTCGATACTATTGCCGCTTTTCTGGATGTTCGGCTTTAGGTCTACAACGTTGTAAATGGCTGTGCCATCAACCAGATTCTTCGCGCCCGGGGATAGCGTCAATTTGCCTGCGCCGAACGAAATCGTCAAACGCGTCTCATCGGACTTTGGGTCTGCCACCGTTATGGATTCTTCGACATCTGGCCCGGCTTTTTGTCGCTCGGGGAGGTCAATGCTGAACCCGCATGCCATGGAGGCAAGTGCGAGCACAAGGATTGCTGAAATGATCTTTGCGTTCATGGGGAATCTCCTTCTGTGCTTTATACGTGGGAGATTCAAATGGGTTGCAAACAAAAGATATCATCCGCTCGCGCTGAGCGGAACCGTAGGGGAAGTCGAAGCGTTACGCCACCTTCCGCCCTTGTGGCAGTTCTTTTGAAATATTCAATGCGGCATCCAATGCCTGTTGAATGGATCGCACCTCAATAGTTTCGATTCCCTTTGGATACGGTTCGCCTTTTCGCAAGGCTCTCGGCACGATTGCTGTTTTGAAACCCAGTTTCTGCGCCTCCCGCAAACGCGCCTGGATTTGCCCGGGCATGCGCAATTCGCCAGCAAGTCCGATTTCCGCGATCAGAACCGAATCGGCTTTGACAGGGATGTCCCTCCAGGAAGAAGCGATTGCCGCGGCAACCGCCAGGTCGGCAGCCGGTTCATCGATTTGCAGACCACCGACAACATTCACAAAAACATCCTGCTCTGAAAGTTTTAATCCGACGCGGCGGGTAAGTACAGCTGCGATCAATAACAGGCGGTTGAAGTCCACACCGTTCGCAGTCCTGCGCGCGTTGCCGAATTGAGTGGGCGAGGTGAGCCCCTGGATTTCAACGAGGATGGGGCGCGTGCCTTCCATGGTCACGGCAATGGCGGAACCGGCGGCGTTGATCATTCGCTCGGCTAAAAATGCCTCTGAGGGATTTGTCACTTCTGTCAGACCGCCTTCGCGCATTTCAAAAACGCCTACTTCTGAGGTCGCGCCGAAACGATTCTTCACCGAGCGCAGCAGGCGATATGCCTGGAAGCGGTCACCTTCGAGATATAAGACCGTATCTACAATATGCTCAAGAACACGCGGACCTGCGATCGTCCCTTCCTTTGTCACGTGCCCGATCACGAAGACAGAGATACCGCTCGTCTTTGCCAGTTCGCGCAATTGAGAAGAACATTCACGCACCTGCGAGACGGACCCAGCGGAAGAGTCCATATTGGAGAGATAAACCGTCTGGATGGAATCCACGATCAACAAGTCTGGCTTTACTTCATTGATGTGATTGAAGATGATCTCAAGGTTGGTTTCGGTAACCAGTAACAAATTTTCGGGTAGGAGCACAGCGGTATCCTTTTTCGTGCCTGCTCCTTGACCGTCTTGCTGTGCTCCTACAGATTTTGCCAAACGGACTGCGCGCATCTTGATCTGGCGTTCCGATTCTTCGCCAGATACATACAGCACGCGTTTTTTTGCGGCCATCTCCATTGCCATTTGCAGCGTCAATGTGGACTTGCCGATGCCCGGGTCACCGCCGATCAGCACGATGGAGCCGGGCACGATCCCGCCGCCCAGCACGCGCGCGAACTCCCCGATGGGGAGGTTGATGCGGTCTTCCGCGTCCGAGGAAATATCACCAATCGAACGCGGCGAAGAGCGACCTGTCAATCCACGAACCGCTGAGCTTTTCGCGGCAGGCTCGTCATGAATGACTTCCTCGACCATGCTGTTGAACGATCCGCATTGCGGGCATTTGCCCATGTAGGATGCGGCCACTCGCCCGCATTCCTGACAAACGTAACGTGTATGTGTTTTTGCCATAAGACTCTCTTGAGACGGAAAGCGACCTAGTAGATAGCTACACAGTATAACAGAATTTATGTTCTAATTAGTTTTGTGTTGATGACTACTCAGTGCTATACTGAAAATGGCAATGGAAAACGTCAGTTCAATGTTCGTTATACTGATGAACAGAATGGATTTCTGGCATGGTAGAGTTTCTTACCCATCTCAACCCCGTTTGGCAAGCCTTACTCGCGACAACATTCACATGGCTCATGACTGCCTTGGGAGCCGCCACTGTATTCTCTTTTAAGCAGGTTAACCGCAAACTGCTGGATGGCATGCTGGGTTTTGCAGCAGGTGTGATGATCGCGGCCAGTTACTGGTCTCTCCTGGCTCCGGCAATCGAGATGTCGCGGGAAACAAGCAACGTGCCCATCTGGTTCCCGGCAGCAGCAGGTTTTTTGTGCGGAGGTGCCTTTATCCGTATGATCGATCTGTTTCTACCTCATTTGCACTTAGGGTTTCCGGTGACGGAGGCCGAAGGTGTTCATACAAAGTGGAGGAGAAGTATTCTTCTCGTTCTGGCGATCACGCTCCATAATTTTCCGGAGGGACTGGCGGTCGGTGTTGCGTTTGGGGCCGTTGCAGCGGACCTGCCCTACGCCACATTGGCTGGGGCGGTTGCCCTTGCGATCGGCATCGGGATCCAGAATTTTCCGGAAGGCGTAGCCGTTTCCGTTCCATTGCGTGCAGAGGGCATGCCCCAAACGAAGAGCTTTCTTTATGGACAGGCCTCTGCACTGGTCGAGCCGGTTGCAGGTGTTTTGGGGGCCGCCGCTGTCCTGTTGATGAGACCCATCCTTCCCTATGCGCTGGCCTTTGCGGCAGGAGCCATGATCTTCGTGGTCGTGGAGGAATTAATCCCGGAATCTCAACTGAACAAGAATACGGATTTTGCCACCTCAGCCGCCATGTTTGGATTTGTGATCATGATGATTTTGGATGTGGCGTTAGGTTGAGACAGGCGATCTCAAACGGAGAAACGAAGAACGCAGAGTAAGAATCTGCGCTCCTCTAATTTGTCGTCAATGTGTAGATCTGGTTCAACATCTCTAGAAATTCCCCTGAGGGTCTTTGCTTGAGGATTTCCTTGCGCGAGTCCCGGTCGAGCGTTTTCAATAATAGATACTGAACTGCATACTTACGGAAGAGTCTTTGCCCATCCTCATCGCCATAAAACTTGATGCTTTTTGAGAGATGCTCACGCACAGTCTTTTGCACCTGCTCGGGCGGGACCTGTTCCCGATCCAGACCAGAGAATATCCAGGGGTTGGCGATGGCAGCGCGCCCGATCATGACCGCATCGCAGCCGGTGTACTGCTTCATACGTTGGATGTCTGCGACGGTCTTTATATCGCCACTTCCGATCACGGGAATGCTGACCAGTGACTTCACTTCGGCGATCGCGTCCCAATCCGCTTCGCCGCTATAGCGTTGTTCTTTGGTTCGTCCATGAAGCGCAACGAGTGAACCGCCGTTCTCTTCCACGATGCGCGCGATGAGTTTGTAGTTTTTGTTTCGGTCCCAGCCCAGACGGATCTTGCCTGTGACAGGCACTTTTAGCGCGGCAGTCAGTTTCCTGAAGGTGCGCGCGATCTTCAGGGGCATTGGCATCATCCCCACCCCCGCACCGCGGTCGGCGATGCTTTTGGCGGGACAACCCATGTTAATATCGATGATATCCGGGTTCAATTCCTGCACACGCAACGCGGCTTTCAGGATCAGGTCCGGGTCGTCGCCATAGATTTGAAACGTGATGGGTCTTTCGGCTTCTTCGTAATGCAGTCTCTTTGCCGGTTCTTTCGAGCGGCTGAATATTTTCTCTACTTTTACGAACTCGGTGTAACTCATGGCGGAACCCAGCGCACGGCAAAGAGAACGAAAGGGCCAGTCAGAGTAACCGTCCATGGGCGCGAGAATGGCATCCCCATGGATGGGAATATCGCGCACAAAGAAGGTGGGAGACTCTTTTAAGAGCAGAGTCTTATTGATAAGGTCAGGTTCCATTTTCTGTGAGTATAACAGAAGGTTTTGGGACGAGTCGCAGTGCTATACTCAGACAAAATCCAATTGCCAGGAAGCGAAGGAATGAAACAAATTGCCCTGTCCGTTTTTTGCCTGTTCATTGCAGCAAGTTGTACTTCAAACGCAGCCACACCTCCAGTTGAAACATCAACCGCTTCAAGTGTTGCAGAGTCTCAAATCCTGTTCGATGATTTCTCTTATTCCACGCTCGATGAAATGACCTCGAATGGCTGGGTTGTGCGCAGCGGCTCAGGTTGGCCCGGGGTAGCTGGCGCGACCTTTCGCGCGGAGAACGTTTCGTTTGTCGATTACCCCGATCAAGTTGGCAATCGTCTCCTGCGTATGACATCCTCCACCGATGGCACTGCTGACAATACGTTCCAGACGCAGATCTGCCACCAGCGCAAATATCTCGAAGGGACCTATGCAGCCCGCGTGCGGTTCAGCGACGGACCTGTTTCGGGTGTTGACGGCGATCAAGTTGTCCAAACGTTTTATACGATCACTCCATATGAGCAGGCCTTTGATCCAAACTATAGTGAAATGGATTATGAGTACCTGCCGAACGGCGGTTGGGGCAGCGGGGATTTGACCTTTTACGTGACTACCTGGGAAACGGTGCAGATCGAGCCCTGGAATGCAGATAACACCAGTAGCTCGGTGCAAGGTAGCCTGGCAGGCTGGCATACACTGGTCACACAGGTAACTGGTGGAACCGTCCGCTATTTCATTGATGGAAAGTTGATCGCGCAACACGGTGGGAAGTATTATCCGGATGCCCCCATGTCGATTAACTTCAATTTATGGTTTATTGATGGTGGGTTGGTTCAAGCAGAAAGCGTGCGCGAGTATCAGGAGGATATTGACTGGGTCTTTCATGAAGCCGGCGTTTTGCTGATGCCGGACGAGGTCACCGCGAAAGTGAATGAGCTAAGGAATACCTCGGTAGAGTTTGCGGATACTGTTTTGTCGGGGATCCAAACTTCGCCCTGTGACCTTTGAGTTAAGACGCAAACCGTCCTGAAGGTTCGCTCGAAGACTATTGTTGAGCCGTTCAAACCTTCGGGACGGTTCATAATTATTACACTGGCTGTTTCTTCAGCAACTCCAGGAAGTGCTTGCGGAACTTGGAAACCTTCGGCGCAACCACTGCCATGCAGTAGGGCTGGTATGGATTTCTGGCATAGTATTCCTGATGGTAATCCTCAGCCACATAGAACTTATCAAGCTTGCTCACTTCAGTGACAAGAGGTTTGTCCCAGATCTGCTGGGCATTCAGGTCCTTGATCAGTTCCTCGGCGATCTTCTTCTGCTCCTCGTCATGGTAGAAGATGGCGGAGCGGTACTGCGTACCGACGTCCGCGCCCTGGCGGTTCAGCGTGGTGGGATCGTGGATGGCGAAGAACACATTCAACAGATCGCGGTAGGAGACGACGTTCGGGTCGAAGTGGACCTGCACGACTTCGGCGTGCCCAGTATTGCCATTGCAGACTTCCCGGTAGGTGGGATTGTCCATCTGACCGCCTGCATAGCCTGATTCCACCGAGTGGACTCCCTTGATCTCGTCATAAACGGCTTCCAAACACCAGAAGCATCCCCCGGCAAGTGATGCGGTTTGAAAATTAGTATTCATACGATTACTCCTTCTCGCTAAAGTTTCCTTACGCTTCATAGACAACGTGTGATAATCAAAAAATTATTAAGAAAAGATTACGAAAACTTCATAAAAAGTTGTCCCGCACAATTTGCCAAGCAAATTGTGCGGGACAACTCAATTTTTACGACAATTGTTACACGGCTGGAGCTTCTTCCTTTTCACCCTCGAGATGCCGCTCGAGAACGGTCTCGCCTTCTGAGTTTAGGGTCACCAGCACCGAATCTCCATGTTGGAATTCGCCGCCCAGCACCCTATCTGAGAGCGGGTCTTCCACCTTTTGCTGGATGACACGTCGCAGCGGGCGCGCACCAAATTCGGCGTCGTAGCCCTGATCTGCAAGCGCCGCGAGGGCTGCAGGCGTAGCTGTCAGGATCAGGTTATGTTCCTTGAGGCGCTCTGCAACCTTATTCAGTTCGAGCGAGACGATCCTTTGGATATCCTCTTTGTTGAGCGAGCGGAAGATGACTACGGCATCCAAACGGTTGATGAACTCAGGTCTGAAGGCACGTTTGAGCGAGTCATTCAACTTCTTGCGCATGTCTTCATAAGAGACCCGCTCTTCGGTGACCTCATCGCGTTTGAGCGTAAAGCCCAGCGATGACTGCCGCTTGATCATATCCGCACCGATGTTTGAGGTCATGACGATGATCGCGTTGCGGAAGTCCACTTTGCGGCCCTTCGCATCGGAAAGGTGCCCCTCTTCCATGATCTGCAGCAGCATATTATGGACTTCGGGATGCGCCTTTTCAACCTCATCAAAAACGACAATTGAATAGGGACGGCGGCGCAATGCTTCGGTAAGCTGCCCTGCCTCTTCATATCCGATGTAGCCCGGAGGCGCACCGACCAGACGAGATGCCGTGTGCCGTTCCATGAATTCGGACATATCCAACTGGACCGCCGCATCTTCACTTCCAAACATGAACTTGGCCAGCGTCTTGGTGAGCTCGGTCTTGCCGACGCCGGTCGGACCGAGGAACATAAAGGAACCGATCGGGCGCCTCGGGTCTTTCAACCCGGCGCGGGCGCGGCGGACAGCACGCGAGATCGCCACGATGGCGTCATCCTGCCCAATAATGCTCCTGCGCAGTTCGTCTTCCATCTTGAGTAGACGCTGCGACTCTTCCTGTGCCAGTTGCATGAGTGGAACACCCGTCCACATGGACACGACTTCGGCAATATCTTCTGCCGAAACAACGGGGCTGTTCGCGCGATCCCAGCCTGTGCGCAGGCGTTCGATCTGTTCGCTTAATTCGATTTCGCGCTCCTCCCATTCCCGCACATCGTCACTATTGCCTTCTTCCTGGGCGAGTGAGCGGTTCTGGCGGGCCTGTCTGAGCTTGCCGAATAGATCCTTCGACTCTTTCGCGGCTTCACTCTTGTACATACGCACGCGCGAGGAAGACTCATCGATCAAATCGATGGCTTTGTCGGGGAGGAATCGTTCGGTCACATAGCGGGAGGATAAATGCGCTGCAGCCTCGAGCGCTTCATCTGAAATGACGAGATGGTGATGCTCTTCGTACGCTGCGCGGATTCCCTTGAGAATTTCAATTGTTTCTTCCTCGGAGGGTTCTTCCACCGTGATGGGCTGGAAGCGACGTTCAAGCGCGGCATCTGACTCGATGTGCTTGCGATACTCATCCATCGTGGTGGCGCCGATGACCTGTAATTCACCGCGCGACAACGCGGGCTTGAGAATGTTGGCTGCGTCCACCGAGGAACCGGCGGCGCCGGCACCCACCAGCATATGGACTTCGTCAATAAACAAAATTGCGCCTGACTGTTTCAATTCATCGATCACGCGTTTGAGTCTTTCCTCGAACTGACCGCGATACATTGTGCCTGCCACCAAGGAACCAACGTCGAGCTGCAATAACCGTTTGTTCATGAGCGGCGCGGGCACATCGCCCTCTATGATACGCTGGGCGAGACCTTCAACGATGGCGGTCTTGCCAACGCCCGGTTCGCCGATCAACGCAGGATTGTTCTTGGTTCGGCGCGCCAGGATCTGGATCACGCGCTCGATTTCCATCTGGCGCCCGATCACGGGGTCGAGCTTTTTCTCCTCCGCTTTCGTAGTCAAGTCAGTTGCAAGCTGATCGACCAATGGGGTCTTCGCGCCAGAGGCGGAAGAGCCGCGCGAGGCACTTCCACCAGCGGGTGTTGGGGAGGATGCGGACTCGTTCAGCACACGGCGAGTTTGCCTGCGAATCTGCTCCGCAGTCACGCCAAGCCTGCGCAGCACTTCCATCGCGGTGCTATCCACCCGCACCAGTCCAAGCAGGATGTGTTCCGTGCCGATGTAATGATGGCCGAGTCGGCGCGCTTCATCCACTGCATGTTCCAGCACTTGTTGTGTTTCAGCTGCAAGTTCAACGCGATTGGGGTCAAAACTTGATGAGCTGGTGGTGACACGGCGGATCACTTCGCGCACCCGGTCAGACGTCATACCGAGTTCACGCAGGACACGTCCTGCCACACCGCCCTCTTCATCCATTAAGCCAAGGAGAAGATGTTCCGTACCGATATTATTGTTGCGGGATTGTTCAGCCTCTTGATGGGCAAGGCTTAGGACACGTCTCGCGCGTTGTGTAAAGCGCTCCATACCTGTCATAGTGGTTTTCTCCTAAATCTATGGAGAGTATTCTACCAAAAAGGGGGGGGAGTCTGCGTTGGAGAAAGATTAGAATTTGTTTACAAGAAGGTTACAATATTTCAAGGTTTTATCAAGAAGAGCGATACTCCAATGCCCCCTTTGTATGTGGTAAAACTCACTCTAAAGTAATCACTATCAACCGAAACGATGGGTAAGGATGGATGTTATGAAATCAATTTGTGTGTTTTGCGGATCATCAGACTCGGTTCATGCGGACTATGTCATGGGAGCGCGTTTTATGGGGCGGACTCTGGCTGAAAGAGGCATCCGTCTAATTTATGGCGGCGGAAAGACCGGACTCATGGGCGTAGTGGCAGATGCCGTACTGGAAGCAGGCGGTGAAGTGGTTGGCGTGATCATCCCGTCCATGAATACGCTGCCGCTTGCGCATATTGGTCTCACCAAAATGGACGTGGTCGAAGGGATGCATGCCCGCAAGGCACGCATGCATGAGCTTGCAGGCGGCTACATCGCCATGCCGGGCGGTTTTGGCACCTTCGATGAGTTGTTCGAAACTGTCACCTGGGCGCAGACCGGCGCGCATGAAAAGCCTGTCGGGTTGTTCAATGTGAGGAATTATTATGCCCCTCTGCTGGCTGCGATTGACCATGCCGTGCAGGAAGGCTTCGTCTTCAAAGAACATCGGGATGCTTTATTTTGCGAAGCTGACCCGAATCTTTTGATCGATAAGATGGCTCAGTACGAACATCCGCGCGCAGCGGTGAAGAGATGGTTGAGGGAGGAGTAAAAGTAACCAGTGCTGAGTAGTCAATAAACGGTGAAAAGAGGTCTTTATGAAAATTACATACCTTGAACTCTCGACAAAAGATCTGAAGGCGCAGAGAGATTTTTACGCCAATATCCTCGAGTTGCCTGTAAAACTGGACTCAGCCATCCTGGAAGTGAAAGCCGGGAAGACAGTTTTGGTGTTTACGCAGGCTCCGTCTGAATTTGACGGCGCATATCATTTCGCCTTCAATATTCCTGAGAACCAAATCCATGCCTCGAAAGAGTGGATTGCCAGCCGAATCCCTTTGCTGCGTGATGAGAACGGGCAGGATGAATTTGAATCTGAAAGCTGGAATTCTCACTCTGTGTATTTCACAGACGCGGCGGGAAATGTCCTCGAATTCATCGCACGCCACAATTTGAAGGATATTGTGGAGGAGGAGTTTAATAGCGGACACATCCTCAATGTGAGCGAGATCGGCTTGCCCGCTGACGATGTGCTTGAGCTTGCGGAAAAACTATGCAGGCTCCTGGGTATATCTGTATTTATGCAGGAACCAAATGAAGACTTCACACCTGTTGGTGACGATGATGGGCTGCTGATCCTGCCTGCCAAAGATCGGATCTGGAAGCCAGACTCGGGCGTGCCAGCAAAACTATTGCCTGTGAAAGTTAAGGGAGAGGTAAACGGCAGGAGATGGGAAGTGCGCGGTGTGCCGTATGAAATCCTGTCCGTTTAAGCCGCCGCGCGAAGGGATGGAAAGGAGATTGAATTGAGAGAGGATTTGCCCTATACTGGTTGCAAGCCGAATGCCTGCATTGGGAATGAGGCTGCTAAAAAACTTAATAAGGAGATCACAGTATGAATGAAGAAACCTTTAACTTAAGCATCCGTAAATTTCTCAAGATGGTGGGCATTGGCTCTCAGCGCGAAATAGAGCGGGCAGTGATGAAGGCAATTGATGAGGGACTCATTACTGGCAGCGAGTCATTCCCTGCAACAGTGACCCTGGAAATTGCGGGACTGAACCTGAATGTAAAGTTTGATGGCCAAATCAACCTGGAATAATGCCCAGGCAACAGTTGAAATTACTATCCCTTACCCAATTACATACTCAAGATGGATATCTTCAGGTTCCAGCGCAAATAATTCCGGGTCGATCTCTGTGGCCAAAACACATCCCAACTGCATATAGTAATTGACCGTATGTTCGGACGGCGTGGCAGAGATATATAACTTTGTGGCTCCAAGCGCTTTCGCTTGCTCAACAGCTAGTTTGAAAAGCGTTGAAGCGATTCCCCGCTTTCGATAATCCCGGCTGACATGCAGGAACTTGAGTTGAAGTGTCTCGTGCTGGGAGCCGATGAATTTGCTTTCCAGAATGGCAACGCCGATCAATATGTCATTTTCTAAAGCACCCCAAAACGTCCCGCCGCGATCATGGCAATCCAACAAGATCGGTGTGTAAAGTTCCGCTTCACCGGCGGCCAGCCCTGGATATCGAAATAGTCGGTTTTCAGTACTAATCCCCCTTCCTGCAAGGAATAGATGTTTTCAACAATCTCGCGGCGGTCGATCTGCCAGATCAGGGGGATTTCATCGCGTTGGAAAAGACGAATGTTCATCGCGTCGATGTCAGTTCCTTCAAAATCTCCAATGCTTCCTGCTTTCCCCCAACTCCATTCTCACCTCCCGGCCCCACACACGATGGACAGCCATCCGCACAGGGACATTCGCTCACGAGCTCGAGGGCGCGGGCAATCAATTCGTCGTGTATATCGAATAGTTTTTGGCTGAAACCGATCCCAGCAGGGATGGCATCGTATAAAACAATTGTTGGCTGACCAAAGTTCTGATTTTCGACGGGTTCCACATGAGACCCCAGGTCACCTGCATCGCACATCAGGAACAAGGGCGCGAGGTTGCCAAGTACATACGCCAGCCCGGAGAGCCCGCTGCGCATGCGGACGTTTTGCTCCGCTTTGTGATGGCAGGATGGACAGAGCGTCGTGAGATTATCCAACCGGTTCGCCTGCGAAAAATCTGGCGGTCCATTAGCAGCTCTAAAGGCGCGGAACGGAGTCTTGTGATGCACGTCATGTTGGCGAGTGGTTTCCACCGCGCCGCAAACCTGGCAGGTATATTTATCCCGCGCCCGCACACGGTCGCGGATCTGGGACCAGCCGGGTCCATAATCGTTCGGGTCGTTGGTCCAGGCTCCAGCTTCGCGCAGGCGCGACACCGTTTCCTCGGAGAGGGAAACCCAATAGCCAGTGGTTATTAGGTGGGTGGGAGGCAAATCCAACGGTTCTTCGCCCAGGTTTTCATGGGTGTACCAGCGGCGTTTGCGAAAGCCTGTCACCTGCGTGGTCACTTGTAGTTCGCCCCAGGCTTTATCGCCGCCGAGGATGGCGCTGTGAGCACTAGTTGATAAAACAGTGACTTCCGTGCCGCGGAGTGGTTCAGTGTAATAGTCGCTTTCAATGGGTTTCAAGTAGGCGATGTGTTCTTCGAGATTTAGATCCTTAACAAAAAAGGACTGTGCTTCATGCAGATAGATCGCGCCGGGATGGACCATCCATAGGGCGCTTTCTCCGTCCACTGTGCCGATGGTCATGGGTCGCTCATCATTTGTTGTTTGCAATACAACGCCTTGCGGTGAAGCGGAGCGCAAGGAAATATTCGCGGCGGGATATTGATCTGCCATCCAATACACCTTGTCCTGCGATTCGTGTGCTTCGTTGTTGCCAATGAGGAATTGTAAATACTCGTCAACGATTTCGCCCGATAGCGCGCCGAAGCCTTCGCCTTTTTGAAAGGGCAACTCGAACATCGTGCAGCGCAAATGTTCGAGCAGGATCAACAAATGATCGGGGTTGACAAGCGCCTGCTCGGGCGAACGCTCGAAGAAGTATTCGGGATGATGGGCGAGGAACTGGTCGAGTGGGCTCGCGGAGGCGACCATCACTGATGCGGCGGATTCAAGACCGCGTCCCGCGCGCCCCGCCTGCTGTCTCGCGGAAGCGACAGTTCCCGGGTAGCCGACGAGGATCGCCGCGCCCAGCCCGCCGATATCGATGCCCAATTCCAACGCGTTCGTGGCGACGACCGTTTTAACTGTGCCTTCACGCAGGCCCTTTTCGATCTCGCGGCGTTGGGTGGGGAGGTAGCCGGAGCGATAGCCGCGGATCAGAGATTGGAGTTTAGGGATTGGAGACTGGTAATTGGAGATGGGTAATGGAGGTTCCTGGTTCTCTTGAAGATAGCGAAGAATGATCTCCACGCTTCTTCTCGAGCGGGCAAATACGACGGACTGAACATCTTGGTTCAGCAAGTCCTGTGCTAGTCTTACACCTTCAAGCAGGGATGACTTTCGCAAGCCGAGAGATGGGTCTGTAATCGGCGGGTTGTAGATGATGAAGTGACGCGGACCACGGGCAGAGCCATCGTTGTCGATCAAGTGAACAGGTTCTTCGATGAGAAGCTCTGCCAGCTCTTTTGGGTTGCCGATCGTTGCGGAGGCAAGGATGAATTGCGGCTTTGCATCATAAAAATTCGCTACACGTTTGAGTCTACGGATGACGTTGGCAACATGCGAGCCAAACACGCCGCGATAGGTGTGAGTCTCATCAACGACGACAAAACGCAGGTTGGTCAAGAAGTCGCTCCAGTTGGTGTGGTGAGGCAAAATCCCTGTGTGAAGCATATCGGGATTACTCAGCACGATGCGCGCGTTCTTGCGGATGGCAGAGCGATCTTTTTGAGGAGTGTCACCGTCGTAGATAGCTGCGCTTGGCGATGCATCAGTAATTGGTAATTGGAGATCAGAGACACCCACAATTGCGTACGATGCAAGTGTTAGAGACTGGAGATTGGAGAATTGGTCTTGTGCTAGGGCTTTGGTGGGGAAGAGATAAAGCGCGCGGGCATTGGGGTCCTGTAATAAGGACGCAAAGACAGGCAGGTTGTAAGAAAGGGTTTTTCCGCTGGCTGTGCCTGTAGCAAGGACGATATTTTCACCTGCACGGGCGTGAGTCCAGGCTTCAAGTTGGTGGGAATAAAGGTTATGGATCCCGGCTGCGATCAAAGTTTGTTTAAGGTGAGCAGGCAGATCATCCGGGAAGGGATGCGTTTGCGCGGGGCGCGCAGGCAGCGTCCGCCAGGCGACAAGATTCGGCGCAGTATCCGGGTCACGTTTCCAGAAATCCAAGAGAGAGGCAAGCGGCATGAGTTAGTTCTTCTCCCCCTGGAGCACTCGGAACGCGATGGCACCCACTCCCAATGGAATCCAAAAGGTAATGCCTCGATACGCGAGCGTGATGACTACAGCCTGGCTCCAGGGAACACGCAGCGAAGAAAGCGCCAGGGGCATCACACCTTCGATAATGCCAACACCGGCGGGTGTGGGAGAGAGGATGAGAAAAAGGTATGAAATCGCGAAACCACCGATGATGGTCTCCACCGAAAACGGCACTTGAAAAGCCAGAAAGACCGATAACAGCACACACATCAACAGGGCCTTGCCTGCAAGGGAACATAAGAGCGGGATGGCAAGGCTGTGATATTTCTCAGGCAGGGATTTCAGATCGTTTGCCATCTCGTGTGCAAATTCGTGGGCGCGTGCTTCGCTCAGATAAGACCGATGAATAAACGGCTCCAGGATCCGATTGACCAAACGGGCCAGCTTTGCAAGTACATTCCCCAATGCATCTGCAGAACGCGAACCAAGATATAGTAAAAAGCCGAGCCCGGCAGCGATGGCAAACATTACGCCGGATGCCACGACCTCGGTTGGGTCGAGGTCGTTGCGGCGGAAGAGGATGATCAAGCCGAGGGTGAGGACGAACAGGAATGCCACGTAATCCAGAAACAAGCCCAACATTGTGGCAACTGTTACCTTGCCAGGGGATCGCCCGTTCCGGGTAGCATGACTGATGAAGAAAGCCATGCCGCCCATGCCTATACTCGGTGCAACGATGTTAATGAAGTTGGTGGAAGCAGTGAGAAGCGAAAGCCTGTAAATGCCATCGTCCATGCCAAGCACCTGATAGAGAGATTTATAGACTAAACCCATCATCAAAAACCAGGCAAATTGGATAAGGACAGCCAGCAGGATAAACCAAATATTTCCCTGTTGAAGGGTTCGTGCGATGCCTTCCAATTCACCAAAACTGAGATAGACAAAAGCGGCGCTAAGAAAGAGGACAAGGATGAATATGAATTTCCGCATATCGATAGGATTATACACAAACACCCGCGAACGCAAAGCGTTCGCGGGTGTTTGTGTATGTGATGAGAGAAAATTGCTACTAATCTCTGCGCCTTCCCAGGCCGCCAATAAGGAAGACATAATACAGCAGCTGCAATACGGCAGTGATCAGCCCAGCCACATAAGTCAAGGCAGCTGCATTAAGCACCTGGTTGACGCCGCGGCGTTCCTCTTCCGTGCTGATGATGCCTGTTGAGTAGAGCAACTCTTTTGCCCGTGCAGAGGCGTTGAATTCCACAGGTAATGTCGCCAGGGCGAATAGTGCTCCAGCTGAAAATGCGATCACGCCAAGCCATGCAATATTGATCTGCTGTAGTACAAGCCCGATCATGATCAGGATCCAGCCCAGGTTCGAGCCGATGTTTACCGCGGGCACAAGCAGGGAACGGATTTTCATTGGGAAATACTCTTCAGCATCCTGCAAGGCATGGCCGAGTTCGT
>DATKED010000205.1:0-12262 GCA_035512375.1 Anaerolineales bacterium | reverse complement strand
GAGTAGTTTGCCACTGCCGCAACCGAGTTCGAGCACGCTCATGGAGGAGGTGTGGAAGCGGTAGATTTCGGCAAGCCGCCGGTGATACCACCTGCCCATGCCGCGCCAGGAATCCTTTTTACGCGCCATCTCATCCCAGTGCGCAATGCGGGTGGATTGATATTCTGAAAAAGCGGGGTCAACAGTGGGTTGAATTGTGTTCATCTGCTTCCTGTCCGGATCGGGCACGCAATTCAATCTGGCGTCGGTGATGTGGAATCTGATCCTTCATGGTATGGCACAGGTGGTGGGTACGCTCGTAAGGTTTTTGATCTGAAAGTCATTGTACGGTCCGGTAAACGACTCATCAGGGAGCATCTCATAGTCGCCGTTGAAATATGTGTTGATGATCAACCTGAAGGTGTTTACCGGCGAGATGGCCGGGTAGACCTGTGCGTTCCCGCCGTCGGGCAGATAATAGGCATTCAGGATGCGCGCCCGGTTATTATCCCAGCCCCAGTCGTGGTCCGCCTGGAGCACAATGATGGGCGGGGTGTTCGATTCTTCGAGAATCGTTCTGATGATGCCCGGGATCTTTTCGTTGAGGAAACGAATCTGATCGATATAAGCCTCATTACTTTCGGTTACTTCCTCGCGGAATTCCCCGCCGGGCGTGAATACGAACGGCTCGTGTGCCATGTATAAATGAGCGTAGACAAACTTTTTCCCAGGCTGTGCAGGAATGCCTTCCAGGACGTTGAGATGATAAATGTTCTGCTGGTAGCGCCGGTAATACCGGTTCATCAAATCGTTATTGAAGGGTAACAGCCGGCCAAGGGTCAATACCAGTTGGGAATCAAACCTGGGAGTCTGGTCGAGATAATCGAACACCGGTCTCAGAGCGGTGGTTTGAATGAATAAATGGTAAAAATTCAATGCGTCGATTCGCGTTACGGAATCCTCGTCTTCGGGTACATCGTAGAAATGGGTCGAATTGGTTATTGCCGTGTAAGGGTTGATGCCGCTGAACGTGAAGGTTTCATAGCCAAGTCCTTCGAAAAATTTCAACACCCGGCTTTGTTTTAAATATGGTTCAAAATCCAGGTAGGACGCATCAGCATCCCTGCCGGGCGGCAATTCTGTCAGATAATCCATATTCAGAGACGAGGTCATGGACAGAATGGTCAGGTGGTAATTGCTCTGGGTGCATTCCGGTATCACGAACCCAAGCGATTCAAGTTCTGCAAGGAAGGCGGAATTGTCAAAGTTGAATTTCTCCAGCAAATGGTCTGAACGGCCATACCCATCCAGAATGATGTAGTATAGGTCGGGGCTGTTTGATGAAGGTGTTGCGGGCGCGGGAGCGGTCGGTGATTCAGCCGCCGGTTCGGAGGGGAATCGTGCCTTCCAGAAGACGATCTGCATCAATGCGACGATCATCAACAAGGATCCGAGTGTATTTAATGCTGATGTCAGACGGGCCGGCTCCCTGTGTCTCCGAAGGAAAAAAATGGAGGCAAGGTATATCGCAGTCCATATCGGGAGGAGAATCTGGTGTATGGCGGCACCGGACTGTAAATCACCGGCTGAATGCAGCCTATTGAATACATGACCATATGAAAAGAACAGAATGAGGCAGAAACTGCAGGAAATTGCTGCAGTTTCCAGCAGGTTCGTACCCTTCAAAACCGACAGGATGCCATGTGGTTTCAACCCGTCGCTCAATGCCAGAATTAAAACGATCGCCCAGAGGGGAATTAAATAGCGATGTCGAAAAATGTAGATATCATGGAAAGTGATGTTTTTGAAAAGCCGGTATAGTATGAAGTAGGTGACCACCAGTATCGCTGTCACAATGATAATTCGTGGATATGATCGCTGCCCTGCCACAATCACCGATAAACAAAATGACACATAGATCAGTAAGAAAACCAGAAGGGTCGTCGCCAGGGAGAAAACCAGGGATGCTCCAGCCGCGCGGACCTGTATTTCTGCAATGTTTGCCAGATAGAGTGAGGTCAACGGGTATATGCCCCACAGGATGGGGTGAATGGGGATGTGCTGCAGTTTGTTGATTCGCTCTAACAAGGTATTTGTCCCGGAGTACCTGAATAAGATATCCTGATTTGATGATCCCGATCTCTCGAATCTGGCTTCAACAGGAGTGCCAGGTTGTCAACGGAGTGCGGATTATTTTATCTCGAAAATTATCGAGAAGGCGGCTGAGTTGGATGGATAGCGATATGTGGTGGCACCTGAGGAGCACATTCCTGATATGGTAACATTCCCAACGATGGCAGCACAGACTCGCCGTTTGAACCTACTGCGATTCAATCTCGCCCTTACCTTTATGGAAGGCGTATGGGTGCTTTGGTTCTTTCTTCGTTCCCCAAGCGAAACGGACTCAGTCGTGTTCCTTCAATATTCACTGTTTCGACTGTTTCTTCTTTCATTTGTGCTGTTGCTGTTGCTGGGGGTTCTTTACTCCCTTGCAGGCTTGTTCCGCTCTGACCGGCAGTATTGGGGCGTCGGAAAGTGGCTCATTACCTTATTCGACAAGACCGGCACATTTTGGACCTTGTTGATAGGTGGCGGCGTGATCTATGCCCTCGTTTTTGTTTCCGATCGCTTACTGGTCGATCTCGCATCCTATCGGGAACGGGTATTACCGTTATTGGTTTGGTTCGGTATTTCCTCCCTGCATTGGCTTGTGAGTTGGTTATACCTGAGGTGGGAAGGTTCGGGGCTCCTTCCCGTGCACCGTGCGGCGTTACCGCCGGCGGGCATCATCCTGGGTTTGCTGTTTTTGTTGATCGTGTTTATCGCATCCACGCGGATTGGGCTGACACCTGATCCCATCTACTGGCAAAATCCGGGCTCCCCCATATTAATATCACAGGTGCTCATAGCCCTGCTTGCCGGATTGTTGTTCAAAGCCCTGATCGATCGTTTCAGTCTCGGGAATGAACGCAGGTTTGACACCCTGGTTTGTATAACCCTGTGGGCCGCGGCCTGTTTCCTGTGGTTGGGCCAGCCGGCACGGATATCCTATAACTCGCTACAGCCCGGCTATCCGAATTTTCAGACGTACCCTTTTGGTGATTCGCTCATATTTGACTCCACAGCCCACAATTTTTTAGCGGGTGAACCGATCCCCGGCGATTTCTGGTTTAAACCGCTGTATACATTGTTTCTGGCTGTGCTTCATATCTTTTCAGGGGAAAATTATGATCGCATGGTTTTTTTCCAGATCGTCATCCTTGCATGTATTCCGGTCATGGTCTATTTAATCGGATGGCTGATCGGCAACCGCACAGCCGGATTCGTGGCCGGTTTTCTGATTGTCATCCGGGAGCGGAATGAGATCGCGCTCTCGAACATTATCCAAGTCTCCCATTTGAAAATATTGTTGAGCGATGTATTCTCCATGGGGCTTGTGGTCCTCCTGACCTGGGTGATTCTCCGTTGGCTTCAGAAGCCGTCGGAGCGCCGCCTGGAGCCGTTGGTGATCGGCGGCGTGCTCGGTCTGCTGGTTCTCACTCGTGGGCATGCAATCCTGCTTATCCCGATCGTCCTGGGAATTATCATCGCCGCCATGCTGTTTAAAAAAAGCGCGGGCTTGCAGCCTGCACTCCTGTTTGCCTTCGGCGCAGCGCTGACGTTATTTCCCTGGTTCCTGCGCAACTATGAACGTTCTGGTACTTTTTCCCTGCAGGATCCAGCCTCCACGTACACAAGCCAGATGGCCGGAATCTACAGCCTGACACCGAGTCTCCAGTTGCAGGCTGAATCGCTCACCCGTACATCCTCTGAAACCGACCTCGTGTATTACGATCGGCTTCGCCAACAGGTCGTGGATTTTGTGATCCAGCACCCGGATGAGGTGCTTCGATTTGTCTCCGCGCATTACTTCCACAACGTCATTTATAGCTATATCTATTTGCCGCAGTCGTTCCGTATCGAGAGCCTGCGGGCGTATGTGACGACAGAGCCTTTTTGGGGTCCGTGGCAGGGGGGACTTTCCACGCAGAGTTGGATATTGCTGTTATTGAACATGGCTTTGATCGCCCTGGGGATCGGTACTGCGTGGAGAAAAAACCCGTATCTTGCTCTTATCCCATTGGTAATCGGCATGGGCTACAACGCAAGCGTTTCAGTAGGCAGGATTTCCGGCTGGCGTTTTATCCTCCCGGCGGATTGGATTACCCTCATCTACTATTCGCTTGGGCTTGTTCAGGTTATCCAGTTGATGAGTTTCCTCGTGTCCCGCACGGCAGAGGCTGAACCGTCTGCAGATGAACCTCCATCTCCACGCACGGTGATCCCTCAACCCATACGAATTACAGGATTTGCAGTTCTGTTTTTGCTGATTGGGATGGCTGTTCCCTACGGTAATTCGCTTTTTACCGGGCGCTACCCCGAAAAACCCGCAGAGCAATTGGTGGACGATTATGTATCGGCAACATCAGGCCTTTCACATCCCTATTCGGAGGATGATCTGGCTCGTTTCCTCGAACAGGATCGCGCCCAGATCCTTTCTGGACAGGCGATTTACCCATATTATCTCGAAGCCGACCAGGGACCAATCAATCATGCCTTGCCCGCCTACAAGCCGCGGCCCTATAACCGGCTGGTAATTTATCTCTCCGGTTCGGTTTCAACCAATGTGATCCTCCCGTTAGCTACGCCTGATTTCACTTTCCCTGATGGCGTCGATGTGATTGTTCTGGGGTGTATCAACGATGTGGGGGATATCGAAGCCCTTTCCATCCTGATTCGAGGCGAAACTCCGTTGGTATACCTGCGCGTACCTCTTCCCGAATTAACCTGCCCGTTACCCGAACATCAATAACTCCGGATAGGGAGGCTGAACCTCGTTTGACAGCGGCTTGTTCTCGGTTATAATTCAGTCACTGAATTTTGAACCGATAATACTTTATGGAAACAACCAACGAAGAACTCCGCGAACTTACTCTGCTCGAAAATATTGAAAATGATCCGGATGTGAACCAATCCACGCTTGCCACCCAGCTTGGCGTGGCGGTGGGAACCGTCAATTGGCATCTCAAACGGCTGATCGCCAAGGGTGCGGTCAAGGTCAAGCGCGCCGAGCGCAAGAAATTGCGTTACATTATCACACCGGAGGGAATCTCACTGCGCGCCCGGCTCGCGGTGGATTACGTCGAGAGGTCGTTCTCGATCTATCGCAAGACGCGCCAGCGTGTGAAGGAACACATTGCCAGGATCAAACAGGCGGGATTCAACCGTGTCCGCATCCTCGGCAGGGGCGATATCGTGGACATCTGCCGCCTCACCTGTATCGAGCAGGGAATTGCCGTGGTCGCAGACAAAAACGTTCCCGTCCTCCAGGTGGACGGGTTCAAAGTGACTCTTAAAATGGATGTGGAATCATGAAACATATTTTGATCACTGGAGGCGCGGGATATATCGGTTCGCTCCTGACCTCGGAACTGCTCCGCCTTAATCACCGCGTCACCATCCTCGACTCTCTGCTCTTCGGCGGCGAGGCGATCGTCCCGTTCCTGCACCATCCCAATTTTCATTTTGTGAAGACGGATGTGACCGAGCCTCGCGCGGTCAAGGAAGGTCTCAAAGGCGATTGGCAGAAACCCGACGCGGTGATCCACCTCGCCGCAATTGTGGGATTCCCCGCCTGCCAGGCGGTGGGGAAGCAGGTGGCGTGGCGGTATAACGTCGAGGCAACGAAAAAGGTCTTCGGGCAGGCGGCAGATTTGGGCGTGGAGCGATTCGTGTTCGCATCCACCTACAGCAATTACGGCTTGAGCGCGGATGGCAAACCCGTCACTGAAGAGTCACCGTTGAATCCGCAGTCTCTCTACGCTGAGACGAAGATCGCCTCGGAGGAATTCCTGTTGAGTCAAAAGGACTCGTCGTGCGCGCCGCTGCTGTTCCGCTTTGCCACATTGTACGGATTATCCCCGCGCACACGTTTTGATTTGATCGTGAATCAATTTGTGCTGGAGGCGTTCACCAAGCGAGTGTTGATCATCTACCAGCGCAGTTACTCGCGGTCGTTTGTGCATATCCGTGACGTGGCGCGCGGCGTGATCATGGGCCTCGAAGCACAGCAATCGAAGATCCGCGGGCAGGTGTTCAACCTCGGCACCGACAATGGCAATTATTCGAAGGACGATATTGTCAAACTGGTCAGGAAGCGCATGCCCGAGGTGGAAGTGGAATACAAGGACCTGACCTTCGGCGGCGACATGCGCGACATCACTGTGTCGTTTGCGAAAATCAAAAACGTGCTCGGTTTCGATACCACCCTCAATGTGGATGATGGCATCCGTGAATTGCTGTTTGCATTGAAGGCGGGGATCATCCGCAATCCGACGGATGAAAAATATAGAAATGCCCAATTCATTGTTCAATAAGGAATTTGAATGACAGATAATTTCTGGCAGGATAAACGTGTAATCGTCACTGGTGGATCGGGCTTTCTCGGTTCGTTTGTCGTTGAGAAACTGAAGGCACGCGGCGCGGCGGAAGTGTTTGTGCCGCGCAGTTCAAAGTACGACCTGCGCAAATCGGAAGATATTTCGCTTATGCTGAACGATTTTCGCGCAGACATGGTCATTCATCTTGCCGCGTTGGCGGGCGGGATCGGCGCCAACCGCGCGCGTCCTGCGGAATTCTTTTTTGACAATTTGATGATGGGTGTCCCGCTCATGCATCAGGCTTGGGAGAAGGGAATCGAAAAGTTTGTCGCTGTAGGTTCCATTTGTTCGTACCCAAAATTCACACCCCTGCCGTTCAAGGAAGAGAATCTTTGGGATGGCTATCCTGAAGAGACGAATGCCCCGTACGGGCTGGCAAAGAAGATGCTGTTGGTGCAGTCACAGGCGTACCGCCAGCAATACGGCTATAACTCGATTTATCTCATGCCTGTGAATCTCTTTGGTCCGCGCGATAACTTTGACCTGGAGACGTCACACGTCATCCCCGCCCTGATCCGCAAAGCCATCGAAGCACAGGAGCGCGATGACAGGGAAATTCCAGCCTGGGGCGACGGCTCACCGACACGTGAATTTTTGTATGTGGAAGACGCTGCGGATGGAATCGTTACCGCTGCGGAAAAATACAACAGTGCGGAGCCGGTAAACCTTGGCTCCGGTTATGAGATTTCCATCAAAGACCTTGTGGAAATGACGGCGATGATGACAGGCTTTACAGGCAAAATTGTCTGGCAGACCGACAAGCCGAACGGCCAGCCCCGCCGTGCACTGGACGTCAGCCGCGCGAAGGAATTTTTCGGCTGGAGCGCGCAGGTCCCCTTCGAAGAAGGGATGCACCGGACGATTGAGTGGTTTAAGGTGAATCGAAAATAATGGTACGCGGACTTGAGTCCGCGATCCTGAATCTGATAATGACCGAACTTACCAAACCTCAACCCACCACCATCTACATCAAGCCCACAAAGGGACTTGCCGCGCTCAACCTGCGTGACTTGTGGTTGTACCGCGAACTGGTCTTCTTCATGGTCTGGCGCGATGTGAAGGTGAAATATAAACAAACTCTTCTTGGCATGGCGTGGGCTGTGATCCAGCCTGTGATGACGATGCTGGTGTTTACTTTTGTCTTTGGCTCGGTGGCAAAAGTTGCAACAGACGGCATTCCATACCCAGTATTTTCATTTGCCGCATTACTGCCATGGGGCCTCTTTGAAGTAGCTCTCAATCAGGGAAGCCGCTCACTCGTCGCGCACAACAACATGGTGACGAAGATCTATTTCCCGCGCCTCATCCTGCCAATGTCCTCAGTCTTCGCGGGGCTGGTGGATTTTGTCATCGCGTTCGTCATTTTGATCGTTTTGATGTTTTACTACCAAATGGCGCCAGCCTATGAATTGTTGTGGACTCTCCCACTTTTCATTCTGCTTGCCATCGTGACTGCGCTCGGTGTGGCGTTGTGGCTCTCTGCGATCAATGTCCGCTATCGTGATGTGAACCAGGCGCTCCCGTTCCTGACCCGTTTTTGGCTGTTCATCACACCCATTGCGTATTCCTCCGAAATCATCACAGGCAAGTGGCAGCTTCTCTACTATCTCAACCCGATGGCAGGCGTGGTGGATGGATTCCGCTGGGCGTTGCTTGGCTCCGGAAATGGACCTGGCCCCACCCTGTGGATCTCGACAGGTATTTCCATCCTTATTTTGATTTCTGGCTTGTTTTATTTCCGCAGTATGGAAAAAACATTTGCAGACACCATCTAAAGACCATGTCGTTGCGAGGGAGCGAAGCGACCGAAGCAATCTCCTCGCATGGAATCCTGGAAATAAATGACCACAGCGATCAGTGTAAATAACCTCGGAAAACGATACCAGATCGGCGCGGCGGAGACCAAGTTCCGCTACAACATGCTGCGCGATGTGCTGGTGGATACAGTTTACGCGCCTGTGCGACTGGCGAGGGCGCTCATCGGCAAATCGGATCGCAGGATGAATCAAAACTTCATCTGGGCATTGAAGGATATTTCGTTCGATCTAGACGAGGGCAAAGTGCTCGGCATTGTCGGGCGCAACGGCGCGGGGAAGAGCACCCTGCTCAAGATACTCTCGCGCGTCACCGAACCCACCGAAGGGACTGTGTCCGTGCGCGGACGCGTCGGTTCCCTGCTCGAAGTGGGAACGGGCTTTCATCCCGAACTCACAGGACGCGAAAACATCTATATGAACGGCGCGATTTTGGGAATGAAGCGCGGCGAGATCGACAAGAAGTTCGATGAGATGGTCGAGTTCTCTGAAGTCAGCCAGTTTATCGATACGCCTGTCAAACGATATTCATCGGGCATGTACCTGCGGCTGGCATTCGCAGTCGCTGCGCATCTTGAGCCTGAGATCCTCGTTGTGGATGAAGTTCTTGCCGTGGGCGATGCGGAATTCCAAAAGAAGTGTCTCGGCAAGATGAACGAAGTTGCCCAGCAGGGTCGCACCGTCCTTTTTGTAAGTCACAACATGTCAGCCATTTTGCGTTTGACTCAGGAAGCCGTTGTCTTGAAAAAGGGCCAACTGATCAAGCGTGCGCCTACGCCTGAAGCGGTCGATTTCTATCTCTCGTCGGGGCAGGCGGAATCGGGCGAGCGCATCTGGGAGGCGGACGAGGTCCCGGCGGCGAGCGCGCCGTTTCGTCCAGTGGCAATTCGAATTAAAGAAAGAGGCGGCAAGGTCGTGGATACCGTCCGTTCGACCGAGCCTGCCACCGTCGAGTTCGAATATCAGCTTGATGCACCTGTTACGGGTCTGCGCGTGGGCATGTACCTCAACACAATGCGCGGCGAATACGTGTTCACCGCGTTCGATACCGACGACGCGAAACAATACGAGCAGTTCGGTTCACGCGCCGCGGGGCGCTATGTGAGTCGCTGTGAAATTCCCGCCGATTTTTTCAACGACGGGCGTTATTATCTCGGCGTCAATGCGAGTTCGTTCGGCGTGCGCCGTTATTTCATGGATGAGAATGCCATCTCATTCAGTGTGGATATTTCAGGCGCACCCGGAACGCAATGGCCTGAACTTCGGCAGGGACCCATCCGCCCGCGTCTGGATTGGAAAATCGAAAAAATTGACTAGCTGCTGAGACTCAGCGGCGCGGAGAAAAAAGTAAAAAAATCTCTGCGACTCTGTGTCTCTGTGGCAGATAACCATGCTCAACAAATCATCCATCCGAAATTTTCTTGGCGAACTGCCCCTTGCTGCCGAACTGGATTACGCGCTCCGGCAAAAGAACCGCGCCCGCAAGGATCACTTCAATCTTTCGCGCCTGCACAAGTCATTGCCGCGTGGTGTTGCTCAGGCGAGATCATTCATTGAGACTGCAAAACCCGGCAAAAAGATTCTCTTCTTTGCCACACTGCATTACTGGATCGAACAAGCCGCTTATATCTCTCTCGTGCTTGCAGGGTTGGGTCACAAAGTCACGTTGTTGACTCTGCCCTACTCTGAATGGCACAAGGAAAAGGACAAACTGACTCAGAAACAACGCGGACTTCACACGCGGGATGCGCTCGCCTCGCTTGCTCCTCATGTTACTCACGCTTCACTTCTTGACCTTCGACCTGCCTCTGACCTGCCAGCCTCCCTCCACGCTGACATCGAAGAGGTCTCCCTGTGGGACGCGCAGTACACGCTCATGCGCGAAGAAGTGGATATCAACGACGCGGGCGACAAGTCGCTCTACGATCTCCGCGTCAAACGCAACACCTTCGCCGCCCTCGCCGCCCTCGAATGGATGCAAACCAACCAACCTGATGTGGTTTTGATTCCAAACGGCTTGATCCTTGAAATGGGGATTGTCTTTCGTGTGGCTCGTCACTTGAACATCCCCGCTGTGACTTTTGAATTCAACGACCAGCGCGAACAGATCTGGCTGGCGCAAAATACGTCCATTATGCGGCAGGATACTGACTATCTTGTGCGCGATCGCTGTTCCCTGCCGATTACCGACGATATGTACGAACGCCTCGCTGACCTGGAGAATGCCCGCCGCGGTGCACGTGTTTGGGGGAAGTCGAAGCGGCTGTGGCAATACGTCTCCGCGCAGGGCACGGACGCGACGAAGACAGTTCTTGGGCTCGACAACCGCCCGGTTATCCTGCTGGCTGCGAACGTACTCGGTGACAGCCTCACGCTGGGACGGAACATCTTTGCTGAATCGATGAGCCAATGGATCACGAAGACAGTCCAATACTTTGCCAAACGCGATGATGTACAACTGGTCATTCGTATTCACCCGGGCGAGAAACTCGTCCCTCAGGCAAAGTCCATGGGAACGGTCGTGCGCGAAGCGCTGTCGGAAATTCCAAACCACATCCACGTCATCGGCGCGCTGGATAATGTCAACACGTACGATTTGATTGAAATTGCCAATCTCGGATTGGCATATACAACCACTGTAGGCGTCGAGACTGCGATGAATGGCATCCCAGTCATCTCGTGCGGACAAACCCATTATCGCGGACGCGGGTTCACGATTGACCCGAACTCGTGGGATGAATACTTCCGTACGCTTGAAGACATCTTAGCTGATTTGCCCGCGCATCGTTTGAAGGAAGAGCAGGTTGCGAAGGCGTGGAATTACGCCTATCGTTTCTTCTTCGAATACCCGCACCCATTCCCTTGGCGGTTGATGAATTTTTGGGATGACCTCGAAGTGTGGCCTCTGAACAAAGTGCTGGGCGATGAAGGCATTGGTCACTTCGGCGATACGTTCGACTTTCTGGTCGGCGAACCGTTTACGTGGAAATAAATTCGTAGGGACGGGGTCTCCCCGCCCAGAACGGGCGAGAGGACCTCGCCCCTGCAAAACCGATAATGACAGACACCAAACAACAAGTACGCGAATTCTACGATGAAGTCGGCTGGCATCAGGAGGCGGACGGATATTATCAAAACGCCCGTTACGAAGACCTGCGTCCCGTTTCGCGCGAATACATCCATAAGACGCGCCTGCGTGTGATGAATGGGTTGATTCCCACAGGCAAACTCCTGCTGGATGCAGGCTCCGGGCCGGTGCAATATGAAGAATACAAGGTTTATTCACAGGGATACCGGAAGCGCGTGTGTTTGGATATTTCCATTCAGGCACTCCGTGAAGCACGCAGCCGCATTGGAGATCACGGTTTGTTCATCGTCGGCGACCTTGCAAACCTGCCATTCCAATCCAATGCCTTCGATGGTGCAGTCTCGATGCATGCCATTCATCACCTTGCGCTGACGGAACATCCGCGTGCCTACGCAGAAATCCATCGTGTGATTGCGGCGGGTCGGACAGCGGCAATCGTAAACGGCTGGCATGATCCGCTTATGAGTCGCCTGGCGGAACCGTTGATTGGGATCATGCGTCAGTTGTCGGGCCGCTCGGCAAAAAATAAAAAGGAATGGCTCAACGAGGAGGACCCCGCAGGGACCTTCGTCCAAAAGATGACTCCCGAATGGCTCAAGCGCGAGATCGGGTCAACGATGACCATTGAAATCAAGCCGTGGCGTAGTTTGAGCACACGCATCCTGCGCTGGTTCGTGCGCCCATTTGGAGGGCGCGTGATTCTGCGATTCGTGTTTTGGCTCGAAGGTGTGTTCCCGAAATTTTTTGCCGAGAATGGGCAATATCCGTTGATCGTGATTAAGAAATAGCAGCATGTCATTGCGAGGGCGGTGGTTTTTGGCCCTCGCAATGACATGTGGAATAAGGAGAAATTATGAACTGGAAGAATCAAGTAGTACTGATCACCGGTGGCACGGGTTCCT
>DATKED010000204.1:0-5228 GCA_035512375.1 Anaerolineales bacterium | reverse complement strand
CCCATCTGAACGCCATCATCAAACGGCAAACCAACCTTTATGTTCTTCATTGCCTCCACAACGGCATCCTGCATCACCTTGACCTTGCTCTTTTCCACATACAAGCGAGTGGCTGCGGTGCAATCCTGACCTGTATTCAGGGTTGCCGCCAACGAAGCTTTCAACGCGACCAATTCGGGGTCCGCGTCATCAAACACGATAATGGGAGCTTTGCCGCCGAGTTCAAGATGGACACGTTTGAGCGTGTCCGCCGCGGTCTTCATGATTTTCTTCCCCGTGCCTGTCGAACCGGTCAGGCTGATCATGCGCACATCGGGATGCTCGACAATCGCCTGACCCGTCTCATTGCCACCAGAGATGACGTTCACTACGCCATCAGGAATACCTGCCTCCTGAATAAGCTCTGCAAACATCAGGGTTGTCAAGGGCGTCCCAGGTGCGGGCTTGAGAACAATGGTACATCCAGCGGCCAGCGCAGGACCAATCTTCCACGCTGCCATCATCAGCGGATAGTTCCACGGTGCGATCTGACCAACGACACCCACCGGTTCGCGACGATAAATGGATGTATAACCAGTCATGAACTCGCCGGCATGTGAACCATGCGTATCGCGCGCGGCGCCGGCAAAAAAGCGCAGGTTGTCCACGGCAAAGGGAATATCCCCGCCGAGGCTGACGTATTGATAAGGCTTGCCCGTATTATCAGACTCAACTTTTGCAAGTGATTCGGCATTGGCTTCGAGAAGGTCAGCCAGTTTCCAGATCGCTTTGGAGCGCTCCCCCGGCGACTTTTTCGACCAGCGCCCATCGTAAAAGGCTCGTTTGGCGGCCCGCACCGCCCGGTCTACATCTTCACGGCTCGCGTTGATCACCTCCGCGATTTCCTTCCCTGTGGTGGGATCCTCAATAGACATGACACTTCCACCTACTGTGTCTTCCCACTTGCCATCAATCCATAATTTGTAATTCATTTCGGTCTCCTGTTGATGGGTTTACGAGTTCAATCGAATTGCAACCAGTTGAATATTGGTCATATCTTCCATGGCAAACTTAACACCTTCACGCCCCAATCCGCTCTGACGGTTGCCTCCATAAGGCATGTGGTCTGCGCGAAAGTTCGGGGTATCGTTGATAATGACACCACCAAAGTTCAATCGCCTGACCGCCTTAAAGACGCGATTCACATCATTGGTAAAGACACCAACTTGCAAACCAAATTTCGTGTCATTCGCCTGTTTCAACGCACTTTCAAAATCATCACTTGAAATAATTGATGCGACTGGAGCGAAAGCTTCCTCTGCAACCACTTTCATTTCAGCATCTACTTCGGATAGAACGGTCGGATAATAAACCATCCCTTCGCGTTTACCGCCTGTCAACACCTTCGCGCCCGAGGTCTGCGCTTCTTTTACCCAGGACTCGATCCGGTCGACTTCCCGCGGATCGATCATCGGACCCACATCGACTCGTTCATCCAGCGGATCGCCAACCACCATTGCTTCCGTGGCTTTGACAAATTTTTCAGAGAACGGTTCATACACCTGCTTCTCACTGTAGATTCGTTGCACGGAAATACAAACCTGTCCGGAGTTATAGTACGCCCCAACTGCACAACGCTTGGCAACGAAGTCCAGGTCCGCATCAGGAGCGACAACCACGGGAGACGTATTCCCCAGTTCCAGTGTCACTTTTTTGATGCCTGCTACAGACAATATATGCCGACCCACATCAGGGCTGCCAGTGAAAGTAATTTTGTCGACACGCGGATCGGTCACCAGCCATTCGCCCACCGTTCCGCCTGAACCAACGACAAGGTTGATCGCCCCGGCGGGCAAGCCTGCCTCCATCAGGATCTGACATAACTTTACTGCAGCGAGCGGAGTCGTTGAGGCAGGCTTCAGCACAAGTGTGTTTCCTGCAGCGAGAGCAGGAGCTACTTTATGAGCAACCAGGTTGAGGGGAAAATTAAACGGGCTGATCGCCGCGATCACACCCACGGGACGGCGAGTCCAAAAACCAAAATAACCTTCGCCCGCGGGAACAGCATCCAGAGGGATCGTTTCACCATGCAAACGCTTGGCTTCCTCAGAGGCAATGGTAAAAGTACTGACCGCGCGGTCGACCTCTGCCCGGGCAAATTTAAGTGCTTTGCCAGCTTCCGCAGCAATGGTCTTTGCCAGGTCATCCGCGCGTTCGCGAATCAGAGCGGCAGTACGTAACAAAATCTCAGCCCGTTTATGAGCCGGCATATCTGCCATTACTTCTTCAGCCCGTTCGGCTGCGTCAATCGCCGTGTCCACATCCTGCTTGCGTGCTGTTGGCAAGGTGGCAATGACCGTGCCGTCATACTTGTTTTTGACTTCCATGATGGGGCCTGCATCACTCCATTGCCCGTCAATCAAAAGTTTATATTCCATCTCTGTGCCTCAACATTTACATAAGACCCATTAGTGAGCGATCATCACGTGCTTGGTGATTTGATAATCACCCACTGCCTCAGCAGAAAGGTCTTTTCCAAACCCTGATTGTTTAAAGCCTCCATGGGGCGTCTCGGAAGTGATCGGTAAATGATCGTTGACCCAGACGGTTCCAAATTCAAGCTGACTGGTTAATCGCATGGCGCGACCCACATCCTTTGTAAAGACAGAGGCTGCTAAACCATACAATACATCATTGCCAAGGTGCAACGCTTCGGCTTCATCATTAAATTCCTGTACCGTGATAACGGGCCCAAACACCTCACTTTGCACAATCTCCCAATCTTGCTGAACATTACTTATAACCGTTGGCTCATAATAATAGCCCTGTTGCAGATCCTTTGGCACGCCACCACCCGCAAGAATTTTCGCACCCTGCGACTTTGCCCGGTCAACGAAACCGGAAACGCGCTCACGCTGAATCCCGGAGATCAATGGTCCCATCACAACTTCATCATCAAAAGGCATCCCAACCCGCACGTTTTTCATCGCTTCGACAACGGCTTCCTGCATGACCCTGGCTTTGCCTTTTTCAACATAGACACGAGTCGCAGCGGTACAATCCTGACCCGTATTTGCGGTTGCGGCAAAAGCGGCTTTCGCGGCCACCAGCTCGGGATCGGAATCATCAAACACAATAAAAGGAGCTTTTCCGCCCAATTCGAGATGGACCCTCTTAAGGGTATCAGCAGCCGCGCGCATGACCCGCTTGCCTGTACCGGTGGAACCCGTAATGCAAACCATGCGAACATCGGGGTGCTCAACAATGGCCTGACCTGTATCATTTCCGCCAGTAATGACATTGACAACGCCGTCTGGGATACCTGCCTCCTTCGTCAGTTCCGCCAGCATGAGCGTGGTGAGAGGCGTGCCCGGAGCAGGCTTTAAGACAATCGTACAGCCAGCAGCCAAGGCAGGGCCAATTTTCCAGCCTGCCATGTTCAAGGGATAATTCCATGGCGTGATCTGCCCAATCACACCGACAGGTTCGCGTCGATAAATGGACGTATAACCGGGCATAAATTCACCTGCATGCGAACCATGTGTATCGCGAGCCGCGGTAGCAAAGAAACGCAGGTTATCCACTGTAAAAGGCACATCGCTGGCAAGGCTGAGGAATTTATATGGCTTGCCGGTATTCTCGCTTTCCACCCGGGCGAATTCCTCCGACCTGGCTTCCAAAAGATCAGCCAGTTTCCAAATGGCTTTCGACCTTTCTCCTGGAGTTTTGCGGGACCAACGCCCATCATAGAACGCGGTTTTTGCCGTCTGGACCGCTCGGTCCACGTCCGCTGGCGACGCATCCTGCACTTCAGCGATCTTCTCGCCTGTGGCAGGATTCTCTATGGACATCCTTCCGCCGCCCTGCGAATTCATCCATTTGCCGTCGATCCAAAGTTTATGCTCCAGCATGGCAAGCTCCTCCGCAATTCAATTTTATCCATTATACAAGTGCGTTGGTCTTAAAACAAATCTACTTTGCCGAAACAGACAACAAGGATGCTTTCTTTGAACAATTCCGCGTCCATCCGAACTGACACTTGCTACGATTACAGGATTTGGGCTTCTTTCTTGGTCATATCTTTCGTGCCATATAGAAAACCGTACTCTGACATTTTGTTCATGAATGGGATCGGGGCAAACGCTTCAGGACCGAGCACGCCGCAGCCTTTCCAGACTCCATGCTCGAGCAGATCCATGGCGATGACCGGGCTGAAAGCCGTCTGCATGACGACTGCCTGGCAGTCCCATTTCTCCATGCATTCCTGATTATCCGCCACCTGATAAAGATATATCTCGCGTGGTTTTCCGTCCTTCCAGCCTTTGACCCAGGTTCCTGCACAGGTCTTACCGTGCATCTTTTCACCAAGGTGAGCGGGATCTGGCAGGCAAGCTGCCACCACGTCGCGCGGCGCGACCTGAACGCCCTTGACATTGATCTTTTCCTTGTTGTCCAATCCAAGCATCTGCAGCGTCTTCAGCACGCTAATGAACTGTTCACCTAACCCATATTTGAAGGTGACCCGCTTGGCCTTTACCCAGCGCGGCACAAGCAGAACCTCCTCGTGTTCCACATTGACGACATCAATGGGACCGATCCCCCCGGGGAAATCAAAGATCTCATGTTCGGAGAATGACTCTGTAGTGAACCAACCTTTATCCTTCTCCCATATGACAGGTGGATTCAAACACTCTTCGATCGTCGTCCAAATGGAAAAGTTGGGCGCAAACTCATAACCATCAATAGTGATGTTTGCGCCATCGCGAATGCCGATCTCTTCGATCTCGTCAAAGAGATAATCCTGGGCGTAACGCGCGAAGACATCTGCCATGCCCGGCTCGACACCGAATCCAACCAGGGCGAGCAAGCCTTTCTGTTCCCAATCCCTGGCTTTCTCAAATTGATAATCACCCAGCTTGATGCCGGTCTTATGGAATGGGTCATCCGGATGCGGCTCAGACAAGGTCATCGCCATATCCATGTAGGTGGCACCCACATTGTAGGCTGCGTCGAAGATCTGTTTGTTGAAGACCGGGTCGACTGCATTCATAATGAGGTCAACGTTGTATTTTTTCGCCAGCGCTTCGATGTCTTCCTGTTTGCTGGCATCGATAAATTCAATGGGAAATCTTTTGTGATCTCCTAGTTTTTTCTGCACCTCCTCGGTGCGCCTGACATTGTAATCGGCAAGCACCATCAATTCCATCCACAGGCGTGGCTCCGCAAGTGCCGCAATGGCTTCCCCCACT
>DATKED010000203.1:0-6449 GCA_035512375.1 Anaerolineales bacterium | reverse complement strand
TGTAGTCAGTGCAACGACTCCAGATTCTTCCTCCTCTCAGACAAGTATCCGATTCTTACATGAATATCGTTCCATGGTCTTGTTCAGGATAATGCAACACTGCCGCATGGAAATTTCTGCCTTTTCCAATACATCTTCTATGGAGGAGACACATATCATCCAGTGACCTGTAGGTTAATTCTGCGGAGTAATTGTGCGTTGAGGGCAACCACAATGGTGCTCAACGACATGAGCAAAGCGCCAACCGCAGGCGAAAGTAAGATGCCTAAGCTTGCCAGCGCGCCTGCTGCCAGGGGAATGGCAACGATATTGTATCCTGCCGCCCACCAGAGGTTCTGGATCATCTTGCTATAACTGGCGCGGCTCAGCCTGAATATTTTGACCACATCCAGCGGGTTGCTGTTGACCAGGACAATCCCCGCAGACTCGATGGCTACATCTGTGCCGCCCCCGATTGCGATGCCTACGTCCGCGCGCGTAAGGGCAGGCGCGTCATTTACGCCATCGCCCACCATAGCGACTCGCTTCCCCTGTTGCTGCAGTTCGATAATCTTTTGATCCTTGTGTTCTGGCAGCACTTCCGCAAAGACGCGCTGGATCCCCAATTGGGTCGCCACTGCCTTCGCAACAGCCTGGCTATCGCCTGTTAGCATTGCAACTTCAATGCCCATCTCCTGCAATTGTTGAACCGCTTGTCTGCTCTCGGGACGAACAACATCTGCAATGGATATGGCTGCGAGGATTTTATTATTGGTCGCCAGATACACAACCGTCTGCGCATTCTTATTGGCAGACTCGGTGAATGTAGCCAGGTTTGCTGCTGGGCGCAACGACAGCATTTCGAGAAGACGCGGTCCGCCGACATAATATGTTTCGTTGTCAAATGTTGCCTGTACTCCACGTCCCTTGATGGCAGAAAAATTGCTGATTGCAGGCAGGGTCAGCTTTCGATCACGCGCAAGGCGCCGTATCGCTTGCGCAATCAAATGCTCGGAGTCCCCTTCGAGTGCCGCGGCGAGGGACAGGGCGCGGTCCGTTTCCCAGTCATCTGCACTGGCAATATCGACTACGCCGAATTGACCCCGGGTCAGTGTTCCCGTTTTATCGAAGATGACCACATCAATTTCCCGGGATGCTTCCAAAGCAAGGCGGTTACGAACAAGGATTCCGTTGCGCGCGCCTAAGGCAGTCGTGATAGCAACAACCAATGGAACGGCTAGACCCAGCGCGTGGGGACAGGCGATCACCAGTACAGTGACGACGCGCGTGAGCGTTTCGAGATTAAAACCCTGAGCGACCGTCCACGCAATGGCAGTGATCACCGCCGCGGCGATGGCCACATAGAAAAGCCAGCCCGCAGCTTTATCCGCGAGAACCTGTGTTTTGGACTTGGATTGCTGTGCCTGTTCCACAAGACGCATAATGCCTGCTAGCGCGGTCTCATCTCCAGTTGCCGTCACCCGAACCCGCATGCTGCCATCCCCATTGATCGTCCCGGCGATAACCTTTGCTCCTGCCATTTTATGTACAGGCGTTGACTCACCTGTGATCATCGACTCATTCACGTTGGAATGACCGTCGGTTACTTCACTGTCCGCAGGAATGCTCGCACCCGGACGAACCAGGAGGAGATCACCATGTTTTAGAGCGGAAACAGGAACAGTTTCAGTCAGGTCTCCATGATGGATGCGTTCGGCAGTATCAGGCATCAGTTTGGCGAGTTCACTGAGCGCGCCTGAAGCCTGACGCACAGAACGCATCTCGAGCCAGTGACCGAGGAGCATGATGTCGATCAGGGTGACAAGTTCCCAGAAGAAGCCTTCGCCTAAATTTATGAATTGTGCAGCAACGCTATAAATGAACGCAACAGAGATTGCCAGCGAGATGAGAGTCATCATGCCGGGTTTTCGGTCACGCAACTCTGGGATAGCCATTTGTAAGAATGGAACGCCGCCGTAGCCGAAGATAATCACGGAAAAGACAAATGGGATCCATTCGCTGAACGGAAACGCTGGCGGGGTGAAACCAAGCCACATCTGGATCATCCCACTGTAAAGTAAAACCGGAACGCTCAGGAAAAGACACCACCAGAAGCGGACGCGGAACAACTGTTCGTGCCCGCCATGATCCACACCATGTCCAGCATGTGCGGAATGCTCTTCGTGAGCCATCTCCTTGGATGCAGGCAGAACCTGACCTTGATCTGGAGCATGCGCGGAGTGATCGCTCATCGTATGCGAGGCATGATCCATCCCGGCATGTGCAGCGGGGTCAGCTGCATTGTGCTGGGAGTGACCTTCCTTTTGTCGTCCGTGTCCTGAGTGGTCATCCCCATTATGTTGTTTTTGTTCGTCCATACTGTCTCTCAAGTGGTACTCAAATCAGGGCGCTACAGGCGTCTTGCTCTCAAATATAGAATCTCAAAACCCCAGGATCTCATTGACTAGAATGAGCGTAAGATTGCGACGCAAATAGGCTGGTTCTCCCTCGATGATCAAAATTCTGTTAATACGGCTGCCAGCCTTGTTTCCCAGGCTTTTCTGACGCTGGTCTTCCAGCGGCAAGACATATTCGCGAACACGCCGTAGAGACTCATCCAGGGTTGAAGCAATTTTTTGCGCACCAACCACCCAGATCACATTGCGGCTGGTATAGGCATAGCCAGGCAGCTGGCTACCACTTCCACTGGCAAAGACTAGCTCTCCGGTTTCCGCCAGGGCATTCACGCTGCCCAGAAAAAATTCCGCAAGAGTGCCCTCCCGGCGCATCGCAGATTGTTTGACCGGATCTTTTTCCGCAAGCAGGTCCGCCTTGAAATTGCGCCAGGGGTGATTCCCGCTGATCAGTATTTCCTCAAAACCGATCTGTTGAAGGGTAACAGAACCGCCCGTCATCACTACACAGCCGGGTGGAATGAGCGCTTGGACGCGTTCCAGCGCGGCTTCTTTTGTCTCCCTCAGCTCGGCACGAATGCCACGTGCATTGACGGAGTCCAATGTTCGTTGAACGCGCTCTTGAGCCGGAAGGGTGTCATAATCCATCATAGCCTCCTTTTATACGATATAGGTTCTCGCTTGAATTTAGATCTGAATCACAAGTTCGAGATCTTCAACCAGTGGAGCATCCGTTAAAAGAGGCACAACCTTGCCGATCGCCTCCCTGTAGTACACACTGTTGGAGCCGGTGACTTCACGGTCCGCTTCTTCTTCCCACAATGTAACATTGACACTTTTCCCTGCGCTTCGATCTACAAACATCAGGTAGCCTTTAAAACCGTTTTGTTGCTGAATGGTAGGCACTACTTGTTCCCTCAGGACCGCGATGGCCTCATCCAGCCGGTAAGGTGAAACTTGAATAGTCGTGACTCTAGCATACATTGTTTCGTCTCCTTGATTGAGTAAATGATACAACCAGCGCTCAATAAACAGAATCAGCTGGGCGCGAACAGGCTAGCTGGAAACACTGGTGGGTGTACGCGTGATCTGAAACTGCAGCGTAGCGCGGAATCGGTTTTCTTAGTCGGTTGCAAACGTATCGTTGTCATCCTTATTGATTTTCCTCAACGTGGGATCGTCCGCAGGCCGCTCCCGCCCTAAGGTCCAGCATGGAGGATCACTGGCTGGGAAACTCTCGCGCGCGGCTTCATCAACGAGCCATTCTAGCGAGTCATCCAAACTGCTACCCGTTTCACCCACCGCACTGGCGGATGGTGGTGACACATCCGGGTCCTGTTGCGCATGGTTCTTGCCATTGTCGATCACTCCAACGCGCGGCATCTCCAGCGGCGGCAGCGCAGCCTCTATTTCTTTGCGCTGAGCTTCCAGCCAGGGTGGCAGGATCAACTGTTCTCCCAGGTGTTCCATATGCTCGTCACGAGCGAAGCCAGGACCATCCGTCGCCAACTCGAAAAGGACTCCACCAGGCTCTTTGTAGTACACAGACTTGAACCAAAACCGATCGATCTGCGAGGTAGGACGCAACCCGGCGTTTGCAATTCCCTCCCGCAAGGACATTTGTTCATCGGAATCCTTCACCCGCCAGGCCACATGATGTACGCTGCCAATACCCCATTGACCGCGGCGTTCCTCGGGCAGCTCTTTGATTTCGATCAGTTTTCCAGAACCACCCCCTTCGACACCATAGCGGTGCCAGCCATCTTCCGCTCCAAGCAAGACAAAGCCCATCCGTTGTGTCAGTATTTTCTCTGTATGGTCGAGCTTCCGCTCCCAGAGTCTCACAGAATGCATGCCTCGCAACTGGTGTTCTGCGGGAACCGGACTGTTCTCCCACGGCACAAATTGCCGCTCGTCACTCGTTTCCACGAGCGCGAGTTGCAGACCGTGTACATCTTTGAAGGCTAAAGTTGTTTCCCCAAAGCGGGTTTCGGGAGCGGCGTGTTCCACACGGTACTGCTGAAGCCTCTCCTTCCAGTAAACCAGGCTGCCTGGTGAGATTGCGAAGGAAACTTCCACAGTCAAGCCAATGCCCAAACGACCAGGCTCCATCTGTGGCCAAGGAAAAAAGGTCAAGTCGGTGCCAGGATTGCCGACGCGATCGGCGTAGAACAAGTGATAGGTGCCGGGATCATCCTGATTCACACTCCTCTTTACAAGGCGCATCCCTAACAACGCAACATAAAAATCCAGATTCTCCTGGGCATCACCGGCAATACAAGTCACGTGATGGATGCCATGAACAGAAGGTTTCATGTCTTTTCCTTTCCTGCCCACTTTGATCCCCATCGCTCTTTAATGGGTCAGTTAGAACTCTTCGGCGTGAACTTCGCCTGCCTTCTCCGCTTTAACAAGCTCCTTCATGATCTTCCAAGCCTCTCAAGAGCGAGAGTTATCGGCGATCGCGCGCACGACGACATCTCCGTGCTCGAGGCTGTCCTGGTAGAGGTAACTATCATCGCTGCGAATCCCCAACCCAATGAAGAAACGTGCCATGCCTCCCATGAAGATCTCGGCCGCTACTAAACCAAGAATAGCAAGGATCGTAATCACTGGTGTAGCCTCTTCTCCGCCACCGCGAGATACTTGAGCGATCCCGAGAGCGGCCAGGATCCCTGCCAGAAAGCCCAAGCTCCCCATACCGACCGCCCCAGCCATCACTGTTTCGCGTACAGTAGTCACACATCCTCTCACTCTAAAGACAGCATTTCGCTAGAGTATGCTGTTAATTGACAACTTCAGTTGCCTGACCCAGTTGCTGCGCTTGCCTCACCATTTGATTGGTAAAGCCCCACTCGTTGTCATACCAGCTTAGGATCTTGATCAAATCGCCATCGACAACTCTCGTCATTCCCAAATCAATAACCGAGGCGCGCGGATCCTTGATGATGTCGGATGACACAATCGGATCTTCTGTCACGCCGATGATGTCCCGATAGCGCTCGCTGGCAGCCTCTTCGATAAAGATTTGTTTGATTTCCTCAACAGATGTCTTCCGTTCCGCGACAATAACAATATCTGCCAGAGAGCCGACCGCCACCGGCCCGCGTACAGCAATCCCATCGAATAGATTATCGAGCTCCGGTAGTGCCTTCGCCGTGGCACGAGCTGCACCTGTAGATGTTGGCACAAAATTAGCAGCACCAGCTCGACCTCTCTCAAACCGCTTACTTTGGCTATCGACGATCGCTTGCGAGGCCGTGTATGCATGCACAGTGGTCATGATCGCCTTCTTGATGCCAATCCTGCGGCCGACAATCTCGACCACGGGCGTGATGCAGTTCGTAGTACAACTTGCACAGGCAATGATATGGGTATTTCCGTCCACCGTATTGACGCCGTGAACGACCGTGACCACGTCGTCGCTCTTTGCAGGGGCAGAAAGAATGACATACTTGGCTCCGGCTTGAATGTGTTTTTCGAGATCCGCCCTTTTTGTAAAGACGCCAGTACACTCAAGCAAGACATCCACCCCCAAGCTGGACCACGGCAGATTAGCTGGATCCTTTTCGCTGGAGTAGCGGATTGTCTTCTCCCCGATGATCAAGTTTTCTCCGTCCCCCTCAACAGTCTGGTCATATCTGCCATACACAGTATCGTACTTTAGCAGATAGACGATGTTTTCGATGGGCACAATATCATTGACCGCAACTAATTCCAACTCTGGTGTATCCATAATGATCTTTAATGCGGCGCGGCCAATCCTACCCAAACCATTGATCGCTATTCTTGTCATGCTGACCTTTCTTCCAAGTTTTGGATTGCAGAACGCGCTGAGAGCAGCGAGTTAGTGTTCTGCATCTGGACATCTAACTGCAGGTTCTCTTGAGAGCCGCACGAATCGAGGGCAGGGCTTTAAGTATCAGCCCTTACGGTGAGGCAGTTTACGAACCGATTAGGTTTTGCTATGTTGAATTCTTGGGGCGGAGTATTGGGGAGTGCAGCCTTTTCCGTCGGACACGATCACCGTCGGTGTGCAAGCTAGATTATACATCT
>DATKED010000202.1:0-4032 GCA_035512375.1 Anaerolineales bacterium | reverse complement strand
GCGATTATGAGTCGCCTGCGCTAACCGCTGCGCCATGGGCCCGTTTTGGAAATTACCACTTACCATTTACCTGAATCGGTTATTGGTAAGTGGTAATTAGAGAGCGGGAGATGGGATTCGAACCCACGAATATCAGCTTGGAAGGCTGACGCCTTACCACTTGGCGACTCCCGCATGCGGTCGAAATTTTACCACAATCAAGACCACTGTCATTGCGGCTGAACACCTGTCTACCTCCTGTTGATTCTGGCATGGGATTTGCCAGCAATACGTCAAACCGCCTCGTTAGGAAACGAGGCGGTTTGACGTAGCCACTATTGCGCTCGGTGATGAACTTCTGAGCACAGAGCCACCGGACCCACTCGTGGATCACAGCATAATGGCTGATCACGATACGGGTGTGCTCCTCTCCTTCACTGGGACCGTCAGACAGGTTGGCGATGTACATGCGCACGTGGTCGGTGGTCAGTTCCTCTACCAGGATATTGCCTGTGAAGCGGATGAATGAAGTCAGCACATTATGGTAGGTACTCAGGGTTTGGGAGTCCAAGTCAGCCACACGGCAGTCGAACAGAAACGTATCTTTCGCACTAGTCAACACTACCTCTTTCATAGATCCGATTTTCATGGTCACCTCCAGAGCAAATTTTAGCACAAATGTTCTATATTTGTGTTAGAATTTGTTTAGTCGGACCCGGTTCAAGTTCACGTGGTTTGAGGCCACGCGAGAGGTAAGCATGACAATCTATATGTGGAAGTTCCATACGATTCCGGATGCGAGGATGTTGAGTGTTTTATCGACGCGCAGATGCCCTTGTTCTCGCGCTACGCGGATGACCTGACCGGGGGAGATGACGAACCTGTTGTTGACATCATGAAAGTTAAACACAACTGCAGGGCTGTCAATCTGGAATTTCAACTGAATGGAATTGCAGAAGAAAACGGCGATGTATTCTGTTTCCCAGGTTATTACCCGGGAGACATGGACGACGAAGGCAATCTACTGTTTAACTACTGCGATACTCATGGGCATTTCTACGGAACGATCGTAGAGAAAATTTTGGATCGTGCTCAAAAGGTATTCGATATGGAGATAACAATTAATGTTAACAAAGACCAACAGCAATTTTATCCGGCCTGGTAAACACGGCTCGCAGGTCGTGCTGGATCCGGACTTTCTATTGTGTCATGCACTCTATATGCCTGACGGTCAAACCGTTATAAAGTCGAACATGACCCTGGGACAGGCGATTGAAGCCATCGCGTTTGCACACATCAAGGCAAGGATGCCGCATCTGGCAGACAAGTGCAACGCGGCGAAGGTTGAATTCAAGGAAGGTAAGTTCACTGTGTGTTTTGCGGATAGTATTGATAATTTGAGTCTCTGATTTCGAAAGCCATCACCACCGTCCCGTCCAAACCTGCCAGGGACACTATGAGAGAACTGCGTAATTTTCTCATCAACATTATGGAGTAAGAATAGGGTAATCGTACGTTCCGCGTCAAGCACGTTTTCGGCCAGTGTGCTAAATTTGGGGCAGTAAGGTGATTTCTCTTCTCCTCCTTTAGAGAACCGCGGTTGGCATCCGCGGTTCTCGCATTTAAGAGCTAATCTTCAAGTCCCTGCGAGGCAGTTCTGTTTTAATTTCATTCAGTCGCTCGAGCAGCTGCCGAATATATCCATTTTCGAGCATTGCACCCCAGTGCCCATCAGAGAAACGTTCGCCCCGCACACAGAATGTCAGCATGGACTTGATCTGCGACAGAGAGGCAGTTCTGACAGCCTGTTCGTCCCTGAGCATTTGATAAGCCAGCTCGGGATTGTATTCATAATCAATCCACGCGCCCCTGACGGCATTGAAAAACTCCTCGACGACCGGGTTGTAGCTGGGGTAAGGGACGGTGAAGGAACCATCCTTCCGCTTTTCCCCACCTTCCCATTTGACGATCGGGGAAAAGCCATCCGCGTAAAGCCGTGGCAAAAAGGCAGTCAACTCTTCGATATCTTGTAATGTGGGGAGTAGATTATTCTCTTCCATACGGGTACCAGTACGACTTATTCTCCAGGTGGAAATCCCAGTGCACATGCTTGGTCTCACGGAACTCGTCGAAGCCTTCGATGCCAAGTTCACGCGCGCCGCCTGAGTATTTCATCCCGCCGAACGGACCGGCGTAATTATCGGTCAGGGGGTCGTTGATCCAGATCGTCCCGGCTTTAACGTCCTCGAAGAAGGTCTTGATCTTCCGCAGGTCTTCCGAGAGCAGGACCGCGCCCAAGCCATAAGGGGAATCATTCACCAGATCGATCGCCTGCTCGAACGATGTGTATTCCATCAACGGCACGGCGGGACCAAACGTTTCGTCGCGCATGATAAGCATGGAGTGATCCACACCGGTCAACACGGTCGGCTCATAGAACCAGCCTTTGGCGAAATCCTTCGGTCGCTGTCCACCGGTCAGAATCTGCGCGCCGCGTGTACGTGCATCTTCCACATGCGATTCGATCCTGGCGCGGTACGAATCGCCGATCATGGGACCGACATCCGTTGCGGCTTCAAGGCCCGAGCCTAATCGCAGCGACTCTACATGCTCCACAATCGCTTCGGTAAATTGTTTTGCTTTCGACTTTGGAATGTACACCCGCTCTGTGCTCGTGCAAACCTGTCCGGCGTTGATCAGCGCGGCGTACGCTACAGCCTTCGCTGCGATCGCTGGGTCTGCATCCTCGGCGATGACCGTTGCATCCTTGCCGCCAAGTTCCAGATGCAGTTTCTTCATCATCGGCGCGGCGTGAGAGGCGATCCGCTGACCCGTTGCCAGGCTTCCAGTGAACGCGATCACGGGCACATCCGGGTGTCTCACTAGAGGCTCGCCAGTCTCTGCGCCAAAGCCCGTCACCACATTGACCACACCCGCGGGCAGACCATCGAAGCAGTGTTCAGCCATATACAGGGCCGTCAACGGCGTCATTTCACTGGGCTTGATGATCACGGTATTGCCCGCCGCGAGCGCCGGCGCGACCTTCCATGCCATGAGCAGCAAGGGATAGTTCCATGGCACGATGCATCCCACCACGCCGTATGGCTCTTTCAGGATAAAGTTGAACTGTGACGCTTCACCCGGCGGAATGACGCGTCCGCGGTCATGCCGTCCCAGCTCCGCGTAATAATCAAACGTATTTGCCACCCATTCGAGTTCTTCCTCATTTTCGGAGACTGGTTTGCCTTCTTCGAGAGTCAACAAATGAACGATCTCGTCTTTGTGACCCCGCACGTTGGATGCAACTTCATGCAATAGATTCGTCCGTTCGTTCGCGCCCATCTTCCGCCAGGACTTGAACGCTTCACTGCTGGACCTGACAGCTGACTCCACATCTTCAACCGTCCCACGCGGGACGGTATCCAGCACTTCCTCGGTGGCGGGATTCGTGACTTCGATCTCCTCGTTCGCATTGCCTTTGGTAAATTCGCCGTTGATATACATGAGCTTCATGGCCGATCTCCTCCAAATTTATGAACATCCCGCAGGTTCGGATGAATGATAGTTCAATGAACCTGCGGGATGCTGCTATTGTAAAACAAATCTTGTCAGTTGGATGAGCTGCCCTTTGGAGCCTGTGACTGCTCGATCAGTTCAGGCGGAGTTGCCGCGCCACAGGCTGGACAGGCATAATTCTGGTCAGCGGGCACATAGGAACGTCCACAATACGGACAATCGATGGCTCTGGGCGCGACCGGCACTTCCACTTCCTTGACCACCTCACGCGTCACTTCACGGGTATGAGTCCTCCCTGGACCGCCCAGAACAACCAGCGGTCCCATATTCGGCAATCCCGCACGACCCGAAGAGGAGGGGATGTTTTTCGCCTCCACCTTTGCCTTGCCAGAGGACTTCTTTTTCGAAGAGGATTCAGGAAGTCCCCTGCCCGACCCCAGCAAAAAGAACAACACCGCCACGATCACCACTGCGGCAACCGTCACAAACAAGATGATCGCTGTCAATCGCAACGCACGCGGCACGTTATACAGTTCA
>DATKED010000201.1:0-6019 GCA_035512375.1 Anaerolineales bacterium | reverse complement strand
CATTGACGATTTGCTCATGTTCCTTTTGAGTCAACACGTCTGCCTTTTGCAGCGCACCTGCCCATGCAACCGAACCGCGCACATCCTGATTTGCCAGACGCTGATCGAATGGCAGGGATGCGTTGAGCGCCCATGCGTTTTCGTCGAGCTTGGTTGAGAACCGTCCGCTCCAAAGGTTCATACTAATCTCTCTTGAATCGTGAATAATCAGGCTTGGGCATATCCAGCCCTGAGACCGGCAATCCATTCAACGCGCGCACTTTCAACGACAAACCAAACAAGCGGATAAATCCTTCTGCATCACTCTGGTCGTAGACATCCTCCTGACCAAACGTCGCAAAATCTTCGCGATACAAACTGAACCGCGATGTCCGACCGGCAGAGATGATATTGCCTTTGTACAATTTGAGCCGCACCTTGCCCGTGACAGGTCCCTGCGTGGCATTGACGAAGGCATCCAGCGCTTCGCGCAGCGGCGTGAACCAAAGCCCGTTGTAAGCCAGTTCTGCATATTTCACTGCCACCATCTCTTTGAAGTGCAGTGTCTCGCGATCGATCACCAGCGACTCAAGCTCGCGATGCGCAAAGAGAAGGATGGTCCCCCCCGGCGTTTCGTACACGCCATGCGACTTCATGCCGACCAGCCGATTTTCGACCAAGTCGACTCGTCCAATGCCGTGCGCGCCGCCAATCGCGTTGAGCGTCTCGACGATTTTTGCAGGCGAAAGTTGTTCTCCATTTACCGCGCAGGCAATGCCACTTTCGAATTCGATTTCCACATATTCCGCCTGCTCAGGTGCGTTCTCAGGGGATGTGGAAATTTGATACATCGCCTCCTCAGGTTCATTCCATGGATCTTCGAGCAAACCACCCTCGTGCGAGAGATGCCAGAGATTCGAGTCACGGCTATAAATAGACTTGACCGTTGCGGTGACGGGCACATTGTGCTGCGCAGCGTAGGCAATCGCATCTTCACGGGAGCGGATCTCCCATTCCCGCCATGGCGCGATGATCTTCAAGCGCGGGTCGAGCGCCATCACTGTCAACTCGAAGCGCACCTGGTCATTTCCTTTGCCGGTCGCGCCATGAGCTACGGCATCCGCGCCGACTTCAAGCGCCACTTCGACGAGATGTTTCGCAATCAGCGGACGGGCGACGGACGTACCCAATAGATACTTGTGCTCATACACTGCGCCCATCTTGAGCATCGGGAAAAGGTACTCGCTTGCAAATTCTTCCTTCATGTCGTGCAGAATAAACCGGCTTGCCCCACTCTTAAGCGCCTTCTGCTCCAGCCCGCCCAGGTCTTCGTCCCCCTGTCCCACATCCGCGCAAAAGCAGACGACTTCACAACCGTAGTTCTCCTTCAGCCACGGCACGATCACAGATGTATCCAGCCCACCCGAATAGGCTAATACAACTTTCTTCACTTGCGGTTTTGTTTTCGGACTCATTCATTGCTCCTTGTGTTTCATTTGATAGTCAAAATAATTTCTCGTTATGTCATTCTTCGCCGCTACGCGGCTCAGAATGACATGGAATAAAAAACAGCCCGCCGGGAAGGCGGGCTGTTTGTGTGGACTTGCGGTACGGTGTGTTTAGCACATATTTGCGTTCGCTACTTCATCATCCAAACAAAAAGAACCAACCTTCTTGAAAGAAGCCGGCTTCGGACGACGGGTACGCGGCAATGCAAATGAGCTAAACATATTGGGCTGGATTTTACTACGCTTATGAAATCTGTCAATGCTTTTGGTATTACCCACTTGAGTGAAAAACATAACCCAAATGTTACCCGTATGGGTAATAGTATTTCCTTCCCATCGGAATAAGATACATAGTTTAAGGAACTTCTATCCCCACACGTCCAAGATCAAGCTGAACAGATTGAAAAACAAAGCTGAACATCCCAAGGGTGACGGTAAGTCGTTACAAGAACCAAATTCGAAATCATTTCGTTGGTTAACAGCCAGTGATACAAAAACATGGCTGGAGGAACGCGATGCCTGCGCGCTGGTGGCGTCTGTTCGTAAGAATGGGGAGGCAACTCATGGAAATCTCAAACGCGCACTGGCGGCTCTCAGCATTATGGGGCATCGCTGCGGCGAAGTGAACGGTGAAGGGGATGGATGCGGGGTCATGACCGACATCCCGCGCCTGCTCCGGGCCCAGGCGCTCGAGCAGGAGGGAAAACCCGGCTGGCTCTGGCGGAAGACCGTCGTTTCTTCGTCGGGCACTTGCTGATCCCGAATACCGAAATCGATATTGCCGGGATCCAGACGGTTGTCCTCGACATGCTCAGGGAAGGCGGCATGGATCTGCTCTCCAGGAAAGCTGGATGAGTTGCCAAGCACCATGGAGGTAAGTGACGAGTTTAAGCAGATTACAGAAAGTAAGCAGGTAGACAAGAAAGATCCTTGACAAAACAAAAAAAGATATCTGTACTAAAAAGAGCTCTCGGCGTCGAGGGCTCTTTTTGCACCCATATGCAGGGTGTGTTTTGGCATTTACTGCCTATATATTGTGCTGGGGATCAAGGATTCGAACCTCGATTTCTGCGTCCAGAGCGCAGCGTGCTGCCGTTGCACCAATCCCCAATATGAGTATCGACTGATCCAGAGTCCGCCGTACTACTATTAGGCGAGCCCCCACCGGGACACTACGTATCCAGACCAGCGGGCGGTATTGTATCATGCCCGACAGGCGCGGGCAAGTGCTCTTTGATATTTGCCATGCGGTTCACTTCCGCGCAGCACGGCGCGTATTATCTTCCATATCGAGGAAGATCAACAAGCCCTTGGATACCGCCTGTAACCCAAAAAAATAGAATAGTCCGGGCAGCGGCTGTTGCAAATATGGAGTGAACATATTGAATGTGTTCAGGAATGTCGCTCCTTTATCAATATAAAGACCATTGAAGTATTGTCCAAAAAACAACAGGACCGAGAACAGCCATGATAAAAGATAAACGGTCAGGACGACCCATGCAGCCACATCCGCCCAGCGCGACAGGCGTAGGACTCCGTCACGATCGAAGTAAGTACCGAGGAAACCTGCCTGCTTTTCATTTAATTCGCTCATCGTAGCCTCCATGCGTAATGCATCAAGATAAAATGTTACTTTGGCGGTAACGTTGCATCAAGATAGAATGTTACCGAGAAGTCTTCCAAAGCTTGGCAGTTTTCAGGTCAATGCAGCGCCGAAGTTCAGCAGGATTGAGTTGGAGATACAAAATCACTAGCCGTGCTTTGGCTTGCAAAGAAATATCTTTGCGGTCGAGGACACGCTGGTACGGTGTCTTGGCGGTATCATACCGTTTGAGGGTCTTATTGTCGATACGTTCTTTGGCAATCAGCTTGCGAGAGGGCTGAAAGAAGTTGACGTAGAGTCGCAAATCGTCATAAATAGATTCCAGGAGAGCGAGTTCCTGCTCTGTTTCCCAACGGTCATAACCAACCGTATGACGAACCACAGACCAATTCTTTCCCTGGCACCGCCCGCCAGGGCAGGTGTGTTCGACATGGGCTTGATCATTTTTCTTGTATGGGCGAGAACGCGTAAAAGTGATCTTCTCGTCCAGGCAGTATTGGTAAAGTAAATCGTTGATGAACTCGCCACCATTGTCCGAATCGATACCGAGCAAAGGAAAGGGCAGTCTTTGGCGCATCTGGCGTAATGCTTCAGAAACTGCCTCCTGCGAACGGTGGAGCAGTCCCGTCACCTCCGTCCAGCCCGTGCAAAGGTCCGTACAGGTCAAGGTACACAGGAATTGCCCTTCTGTGGTGTTTCCACAGTGCGCGACGAGGTCAATTTCCAGGAACCCAGGACGTTCTGCGTCCCATTCGGTAAAGGTGCGTATTGGAATTAGGTTTTTGAGCAGACTGCCCGGTTTGGTAGTGCTCAAGCCGTGCGATGTCTGGAAGCGGATCGGACGCAAACAGCGATCAATGCTGGCCGAACTGATTTTCAAGAGCAGGTCTTTGGTGTCTTTCGAAAGCTCGATTTCCTGACAGCGTTCCAGCACGCGAATGGCTTCCGGCAAAAACGGTTGTAGACGTTTGGAACAGATGCGTCCATAGATTTCCCAGATCTGCTCCAGGGCCTGCACCACCTCGCCACGATACACCCGCCTGTAGGTTTTGGTTTTCCCCTTCAGGCGGTTTTGAACTTGCACTTTGTTCTTTAGCACACGGATGGCATGTTTTCGATGATAGCCAGTCGCAGCAGTGAACTCATCCAAAATCTTCTGCTTTTCAAATTTACCCGCTTTCAGGTACCGTGGTTGCACAGCTCCTACTAACTCGTTCTTGCCTTTCAGGCTCATCATGTTGCTCCTCCGACGGGCTTGTTCGCCCATCGGAAAGTAACATTTTTCCTGATGCAACGATACTTCTCAGAGTAACATTTTCCGTGATGCAATTCGCCATGCTGGATTATACTTTGCCCTTTGTTATAATTACGGGTTGACAAAAGAAGCTCAAAGTCTGGTGCAAGCGATTGACGCCAGACATAGGGAAATTGTTCCGTAAATGAGCACGCAGGACACAAGCAAAGAATCTCCGTGCTCTTTGTGTCTCTTTAACCAAGAAATCGAGGCCAACTCTATGACCGAAGAAGCCAAGCATACAGACTTTATCCGCGAGGCTGTCGCGGAAGACCTAAGAACAGGACGATTCAATTACGTCCGCACGCGCCTGCCACCAGAACCAAACGGTTATCTGCACATTGGGCATGTCAAAGCATGGATGATCGATTACCTGATCGCAAAGGAAAACAACGGTGAGTTGATCCTCCGCTTCGATGACACGAATCCCACGAAGGAAGAGACTGAATTCGTGCACGCCATTATAGAGGATACACGCTGGCTCGGCATCGAATGGAAGGAAATTACCTACGCTTCCGATTATTTTGACTTGCTTTATGAATGGGCAAGGAAACTCGTGCTGATGGGCAAGGCATACGTGGATGATCAAAGTCCTGAAGAAGTGAGTGCCAACCGCGGCACATTTACCGAGCCGGGAACGAACTCCCCGTATCGCGACCGTGATGTGGAAGAGAACATGGACCTTCTCGAGCGCATGAAGAACGGCGAATTCCCCGATGGTTCACGCGTCCTGCGTGCAAAGATAGATATGTCACATCCTAACATTAACATGCGCGACCCCGTGATGTATCGCATCATCCATGAACCACCTCATCACCGTACCGGAGACAAGTGGAAGATCTACCCGATGTACGACTGGGCGCATGGCCAGAACGACTCGATGGAAGGCATTACCCACTCACTTTGTTCGCTCGAGTATGAAAACCACCGCCCGCTGTACGAATGGTTCCTCGACCAGCTGGGCGTATTCAAGCCGCGCCAGATCGAGTTTTCGCGGTTGGTTTTGAATTACACTATCCTGAGCAAGCGCTACCTGCGCCAGCTGGTCGAAGAAGGACGTGTCAGCGGCTGGGATGACCCGCGCATGCCGACCCTGCGGGCGCTGCGCCGTCGCGGCTATACGCCCGAAGCCATTCACGACTTCATCGGCCGGGTGGGCGTCGCCAAAGCCGACAGCGTCATCGATATCGCCCTGCTTGAGGCCACTGTCCGCGAGGACCTGAACAAACGCGCGCCCCGCCGGATGGGTGTGCTGCGCCCGCTCAAGCTCGTCATCGACAACTACCCGGATGACCTGATCGAAGAAATGGACGCCATCAACAACCCGGAAGATCCGGCGGCCGGCACGCGGGTGCTGCCCTTCTCCAAGGTTTTATACATCGAGCAGGACGACTTCCGGGAAGAACCGCCATCGAAGTACCATCGCCTATACCCGGGCAACGAGGTCCGCTTGCGCTACGCTTATTTTGTGACCTGTACCCGCGTCGTCAAGGACCCGGAAACTGGTGAGGTGACCGAAGTACATTGCACCTACGACCCGGCCACACGCGGCGGGGACTCACCCGATGGCCGCCGGGTCAAATCAACCATTCACTGGGTTTCAGCCCGGCACGCGATCCCCGCAGAAATCCGCCT
>DATKED010000200.1:0-4555 GCA_035512375.1 Anaerolineales bacterium | reverse complement strand
GGTATGGAATATTCGTCTCTGAACCGATGACAATCCTTTCCGCCGATAACAAGTTTATGCGGATTAACGGCCTGTTCATGGTAACGCGCGTACGCCTTGAAGATTTGTCCCAAATTCTTGCGACCGCCGCCCTTAAGTTTGGTCAGGGTGAGGATGAATCGTTCAGGGAGATTGTAACGCGCTTTAACTTTGTTCAATGTTTCGGGATTGGTGATGCGCTTGAAATTTCGAGCGGGCGCAAAATAGATCGTCTGCACTTTACCCGCCGGCAGCCTCAGAATTCGATTGAAGTTATCGGTCGTTTCCTGCGAAACCGAGATCACAGCAGATGACTTTCTAAAATAGAGGGGCAACATTAACTGCATGTACTTGACATCCCCATAGGTATAAAACCGTGCCTGTTCAGGAATCAGCCAGTCTGCGCCATGCACCACCATGACCGCCTTGCAGGGTACAAAAAGCGGGACGGTGAACTTTGGATGGAAGATAATATCAACATCCTCCGAACGGCAGGCACGCGGGATGGCTACCTGATCCCAGTATGCCTTGTTCGATCCCTTCACCCAGTGCTCTGTCACATTCTTATGTTGTGAGAACAAGCCGAGGTTAGATCGATTGGCATAGAATAAAACATATTCGTTCTTATGGTCGAGTTGAAGCAGTTCCTTGACGATGTTGCGGGTGTACACCCCTACCCCACCTTTTTCGTCAATTGAACGCAACATGATGCCAATACGCATGTATGTGTTTCACCACGAAGTACACAAAGTACGCAAAGGGAAAATCAAGGTCTACTCTTTTCCGTTTTTCTTCAACTCAGGGTTGACGACCAGCCAGTTGCCGATGGCAAGGTAATCGAGCTTCCCTTCATTAAATGACCGCAAGGCATCCTCGGGTGTGCAGACGATCGGCTCACCGTGCATGTTAAAACTGGTATTGATCAACGATGGGATGCCTGTGAGTTTATAATATGCAGTTGCGATCTTGTAGAAATCAGGAGCCGTATCCGGGTCCAGGATTTGCGGGCGGGCAGTCCCGTCGACATGAACCACGCCGGGTGACTGCGTCCGCATCTTTTCGGTGCAATTGAACGTGATCGTCATATAGCGGGCAGAGTCGCGGGCGCCATCGAGTCCTTCAAAGCATTCATCGGCGTATTCCTGGAGGGTGGCCGGGGCAAAGGGCATGAACTCTGTCCGCAGCAGGTGGGCATTCAACCAATCGTTGATGGACGGGTCGGTGGTCTGATACAAAATCGAGCGATGACCGAGCGCACGCGGTCCATATTCCATTCTCCCTGTAAAGCGGGCAACCACGCGGCCCTCTGCCAGCAGTTTGGCGATAACATCTGTGACATTAGATTCATAGGATGCTTCGAAGCCAAACGATTCGATGGACTTGCGGATCTCATCATCGCCATAACTGGTCCCGAAATAGACATTTTTCAGACGCTGACGTAAATGCGCCGGGTCCGCGCCCGACTGATCCGCAAGCGCGGCAAACGCGCCGCCGACAGCCAGCCCGCTGTCGTCCATGGCGGGATGCACAAAGAAATTGTCCACTTCATCCAATTCATGGACACGCTGGTTGAATTTCACATTCGAGAACACCCCGCCTGCCACAGCAATGGAACGGATGCCTGTTTTCCTCAGCCAATAACGGATGAACTCGATGCCGATCTCTTCGAGCAGGAGTTGAACGCTTGCTGCCAGATCAGCCTTATCGAACTCAGCCGGGAGTCTGCTGGCAATCTGCTTCAACGCGGAGCGGTGATACATGGGCACTGTATATTGGATCTGCCCGGGATTCTCGTAACTCACGAATTCCCGAAGGATATCAATATAAGCCGGCTTCCCCAGTGCAGCCAGACCCGTGATCTTGCCTTCGTGGCTTTCGGCTTTAAACCCGCACAGATGCGTGATGTAGGAATAGAAATTTCCCAACGAATTAAAACTGTCGACTTCCGAAAGACGTGTCAACCTTCCATTTTCACCCTGGTACACGCTGCCTGATAACCCGTCCCCTCCGCCATCGAGTGTGACAACCAAAGCGCTGTCATAGTTGCTCGTGTAGTACGTGCCGGTGGCGTGACAATAGTGATGGTCGTAATATTTGACGGGCGCGGAAATTCCATATTCTTTTTCCAGGTACTCAGGGATTTGCGAGAGTCTTTTTCGCGAGAGCAGGTCCTTGATCTGATGATGCGCTTTCTGGGCGAACGGGATGTAACCGGCAATGGGTGCCAGCGCGCCGCTGATCTTTTCGAAGGGACGCGGCTTGCCGGCATGGTTGCTGTCGAACCAGCCATTCCATGGGATCGGGTCAGGCTCAAACACGCTGACTTTCTGCGAAACTGCCACCAGGTCGATATCCTTCGCCATCACACCCGCATCCTCCATCACCTGCTGAATGGCTTGACGCGGCATTCCGCTTGCCATCTTCATGCGGCAGAGACGCTCCTCTGCAATTGCAGAGAGTATCTGTCCATTTTTCACGATCGCCGCCGAAGAAGGCTTGCTGTCGATGATACCTAAAACGATCATTTGTGTTTCTCCTGTACTTTAATTCTCTTTAGATTGTCACCCTGAGCGAAAGCGAAGGCTCTCTACCAAACGAGCGAGACGCTCGGTCGCAGCCAGCGTTCCTTCAGCGTAGCATCAAATTCTGTTTTCTTCGTTTATCGAAATAATTCACCGCGATGAGCACAATTCCCACAAAAAGGGATTCGGTGAAGATGGTCCACAGATGCCAGATGCTGAACCAGCCGAGTCCCCATTGTAGCCCGTAAAATATTTTAATTGGGGATATAAAACGAGCATGGGTGAGGGGCCAGAGCAACATCACGCCGCGGTCGGCTGTCAGGGCATCCATGATGACGTGCAGGTCATATGATATGAGGCAGATCACGAACCACAGCCAGAAACTGGAGCGATAGGCATGCTGGAAGATGCCTGCGACCAGCAAAGCGACTGGAATCCCAACAAGCAGACTGTGTGAAAAATTGTTGTGATAAGCCCTCATGTCTCTGAAAATGATGGCAGGGATGACATCCAGATCGGGCAGCATGGAAAGACCTGCAACCAGGATCAGCTGGAAGGGGAGTTTCCAGAAACTGCGCCGATCCTGCGGCAATTTGTCTTGATAGTGACGATAAATGGCGTAGCCAGTACCGAGGTGTGCTATTGGTGAAGGCATAGATCCTGTAGTCTCTCCGCGAGAGTTTCCTGTTCAATGCCTTCGATATAGAGCTGGTGCCAGAGTTCCAGGTTCAGCAACATCCAGAGTCGCACATGATGATCGTAACGATGACTGCGATGCTCGGCAAGCAGGCGTTGAATACTCTCTTTATTGAACCAACCTTCCTTCACAAAATGTGAATTTTCCAATGTATGACTGATGAGGGGGAAGAGATTAGTTCGGAACCAATACGCAATCGGAAGCATGAAGCCCTGTTTCTGGCGCTGGAGAATCGGAGCTGGAAGATAATCTGTCGCGAGTTTGCGCATCAGGTGTTTGGGCTGGCTGTTCTGTACTTTGATATTTCCTGGTACCTTCGCCAGGAACTCGACCAGTTCATGATCCAGGAATGGCGAACGCGCCTCCAGACCATGTGCCATGGTCATGCGGTCGGTCAGCACCAGCGAATGCTCGGGCAGGCGTGTGACGAAATCGGTGTACAACATTCGATCAAGCAGGTCATCTGCCTTGGCGTTGTTGAATGGCTCAGTGATCGCTATAGTTGAATTCCTGTACCCAAGTTCCTTCCATAATTGATCGCTGTAAAGTTCATGTTTCTCCGCGTGAGTGAAGCGGAAGAAACAGGTCGCTGCGGCGTATTGTTCCGCAGCATTTGACTGCATCGAGAGGTGGTGCACCCAGCGCAGCTTTTGGGTGAGACTCTTATAAGTGAAACTATCGGGCAGGCGATCCAGCATGGGACCCATCAATCCCGTGCGCAGTGAGAGCGGCATGAGGCTGTACATGTCAATATAGCGGTTACCCACGTAACGGTCAAAGCCAGCAAAGAGTTCATCACCGCCATCGCCACCCAAAACGACTTTGACATGTTGGGATGCCAGCCGCGCCACCTGAAACATGCATGCAGCGATCGGATCGGAAGGTTCATCGAGATGCCAGATCATCCCCGGCAGGGATTCGATCAAATCTGCCTGCACGCGTTCTTCAATGTGGCGCGTCCCATATTGTTCTGCCACCATGCGGGCGAAGGGGAGTTCATCGAAGTCGCTCTCATCTACGCCGATCGAAAAGGTTTGTGGTTTCAGCCCGAGGTCACGTGCCAGAATCGCAACGATCAGGCTCGAATCCAATCCGCCACTGAGGAACGCCCCGACAGGCACATCGCTGATGAGGTGTGACTCCACCGTGCGTGTAAGTTGTTCGCGCGTGGCTTCGAGAATTTCGGATTCAGATAAAGTCAGTTTCTCGTGAAATGACAGTTGCCAGTAACGGCGAAGTGTGATCCGTCCGTTTTGAAAGACCAGTGTGTGGGCAGGTGGGAGCTTTTGAATCTGCTTGAAGATAGTGTTCGGTGGAG
>DATKED010000199.1:0-9966 GCA_035512375.1 Anaerolineales bacterium | reverse complement strand
ATCGCCTGGTAGTGTTCAGCTCTTACATTTTTCAGATTGGGATTCGTTTGATTGTCAGAAAGTGTCACGCACAATATATCTGTCTGGTTCACAATATGGTGCAGGAGTGCGCCGCAGCCCAATTCGATATCATCAGGATGTGCGCCAAGGAAGAGGACGCTTTTGCCGAAGAAGTTCATTTTTGTTTATTCATCCAGCACCGCATAGGCGCGCACAGGAAATGTCCCAAAGGCTTTGACTTTCACCGGCGCGGCGTGAAAGCGGAAGCCGCGGTCTGGCAGATTCTCCAGTCCGCGCATGTGTTCACAGATGGGGATGCGATTGCCCAGCAAGGTGGTATGGACCGGACGCGTGCCGTCAGTTATATCGTCGATGTTGTAGGTGTCGATCCCGACGAACGCCGCGCCTGTTCCCGCCAAAAATTCCGCCGCGTCTCTAGTGAGAAAGGGATGACCCTCGAAATATTGATCCGTACGCCAGTGACGCGCCCAATCCGTATGAATAAGGACTGCCCGGCCTTTTATATCCAAACCTTCAAACGCTTTGACCGAAACTGCGCGTCCCATATTCTGCACATGGACGACAACCCCGTCTAAGTCTGCCAATGACTCAAGCGGGAGTTCCGACAGATCGATGCCATCTACAAAACGGTGAAATGGACTGTCCAGGTACGTTCCGGTGTTGGCGACCATTTCGATTTTGCCGATGCTGAATTCTGTCCCTTCTGCGTAATGCTGGCGGGATGCTTCACGGGAAAGAAAATCACAAATGATCGGTGCGGGGAGTCCCTTGTAAGTGATCATCCCGTGTTCAACTTCGTGACTAAGGTCAATCAGTCGCTGGTTCATTACTGTCTCTCCTCATAGTAGCATGTCGTTGCGAGCCGGAGGCGAAGCAATCTCCTCACGCTGAGATCTTATTTGATCGCCAGAATTCCACCAACAACCTTCGTCATCACCAGTTTGCCATCGCGTTCAAACCAGCGTGTAGCCACATCGGTGATCTTTCCAATTAAGGCTTCGTATTCTTCTTTTCCAGTGAACATCGAAGTCCACAGTTTACGGTCTTCGCTCAGGGATGCGCGGACGTATTCAATGAACGGCGCGACCTCGGGGAAGGTGAGATGATTTTCGAATCTATGTAACTCAGTTTTCGCAAAGATTCTGTCAATCGTGTTGAAGATGTCGCCTTTGAAGCGCGAAGAACCGGGCATGGGTGGGATGGTGATATTGGTGGCTTCTTTGATGATGTCATAGAATATCTTTTTGTTCTCAGGCAATGGGCCCGAGACAAAGAGCCGTCCGCCCGGTTTGATTACGCGGTGAGTCTCACCAAATGTAAAGTCCAGATCAGACGCGTAATAGATCGCGAAGGCGCTTGTGCAGAGATCAAAGGTCTCATCCGCAAAGCCGAAGGGTTTATTGAAATCCAGAAATCGGAAATCAATATTCGTGCCGCGCTCCTGATTCTTTGCGCGCGCCTTGTCCAAAAGTTCCTCTGAGAAATCACCGCCCGTGATTTTTGCTGCACCTTTAGTATAATCGTCGAACAGGAAGCATAACTTGCCAGCGCCGCAACCGATGTCGAGTACCTTCCTGCCGGCTTGAGGCTCGAGCAGATCGGTTGTCCACTGGTCAATGTTGGCGGAACCATATTTTTCGTGGATATCTATGCGGGTGAGCAAGTCTCTTGAGGTTTCCTGATAATTGATTTCCACTGGGCCTCCTTAAAATCTAGTGACGACTTTGCGAAGCACTCTGCGGGATAGTCGTCTGCGAACGAGCGTTGGAAGTCGCTACTATAGATAAAACTACTCAAAAATTATACCAAAAGAAAACCAAAATTCAATAACTGAATTTTGAAGAGCGTCGAGTTCGAAGGTATTGAAACGAGGAGCATTGATGAAAAGAGTTATTCAATCAGTAAAAGGCACACGAGATTTCTACCCGGACCAGATGGCAATTCGCATCTGGTTATATAACACCATGCGTGAAGTGGCTGAGTCATTTGGATATCAGGAATACGAAGCGCCCATCCTTGAATCGCTTGAACTGTATGCGGCAAAGTCTGGGGAGGAGCTGGTCAAAGAGCAATCGTACGTCTTTACCGACCGTGGCGGTTCTGAGATCACACTCCGCCCCGAACTCACGCCGAGCCTGGCGCGCATGATCGCGCAGAAACAAAATGAACTGAATTTCCCAGTGCGCTGGTGGTCTTTCGGACCGTTCTGGCGTTATGAGCGTCCTCAAAAAGGACGGACGCGCGAGTTTTTTCAATGGAATGTGGATATGCTGGGAGTCAGCTCGCCGGAAGCAGATGCCGAAAATGCCGCAGTCCTGGCGACATTCTTTCAGCGTGTCGGACTCAGCCCTCAGCAGGTGTTGATCCTGGTCAATAATCGCCGCCTGACGGAGGACCGCTTCGATGCTTACAACATTCCGGCAGAGCAGCGTCCGACCGTCTCCTCGTGGATCGATCGTCGCGAGAAGATATCGCCGGAAGCCTGGATGGAATACGGGAAGGAAATCGGTCTTTCGCCTGAGCAGATCACAAATTTGAAGGAGATGCTTGCCGACAAGGACCTATGGAAGCAATCCGCCGAACTCACGCGTTTTTTTGCGGTCATTGAGGCGCTTGGATTGAGAGAATATTTTGAGTTCGATCCATCGATTATGCGTGGGTTATTATATTACACCGGTACAGTATTCGAAGCCTGGGAAGTCGGGGGCGATATCAAGCGCTCCATACTTGGTGGAGGGCGCTATGATAATCTCACCCGCGATATGGGCGGTGATCCCATCCCCGGGGTTGGTTTTGCAATGGGAGATGTGGTCATTAGCTTGATCCTGGAAAAATATGGCTTGATGCCGAAGGATTTGTATATCAACCCCGCGCCTGTGCTTGTCACGGTCTTCGATGAGGAACGTCTCCTCGAATCCTTCCAGCTGGCGAGTGAATTGCGCCGCGCAGGGCTGAATGTTGTTTGTTATCCTGAGCCGGCAAAGCTTCCAAAGCAATTCAAATACGCTGACCGGATCGGCGCCAAGGTCACGCTTGTGCTGGGACCCGATGAAGTGGAAAACGGACAGGTGGCGCTGAAAAACCTGATCAACGGCGAGCAGGTTTCGGTCCCGCGTGAAACCCTCGCAGATCAAATCCGCACGATCATCGACTAGGAGTCCTCATGGAATTACGTCCGGTCACAGAACATAACTGGAATGCGTTGATCAAGCTCAAGGTGAGTGACGACCAGTCTCATTTTGTAGCTTCGAATCTATATTCAATTGCCGAAGCGCAGTTTGGGTTTGAGGATGAAGGGCACTGGAATTTTTATCCTTTTGGCGCCTATGTTGGGGATGAGCCCGTCGGGTTCTTGATGTATTCTCTCAACCCCAATCACTCCCGTTTCCAGGCTTTCATTACGCGCTTGATGGTGGATCAACGTTTTCAGGGCAAGGGGTATGGTCGTGAAATTGTTCAGTTGGTAGTGAAAAGTTTCCGTGAAGATGAGCAGATCAAAAATATAGGGATCAGTTATGAACCTGAAAATGCAGCTGCGCGTAATCTGTATGCAAGTTTGGGCTTTACGGAGCCTGGCGAGATGATGGAAGGTGAAGTCCTGGCGGTGCTGAAGCTGCGCTGAGTGTGGTAAAATACCGGGCGGGCGCCGGTACTGTGTATTGCGCGCTAGATGGTGCCTGTAGCTCAATGGCAGAGCGCTACACTGTGGCTGTAGAGGCTGCGGGTTCGAAACCCGTCAGGCACCCTACGATAACCTCCGAGGTCTCTCCGACCTCGGAGGTTTCTTATTCGAGTGGGAAGATCGATTGGATAACTTCTTCTGCATTGTCTCGAATTTCATTACAAAATTTCTGCTTGTGGTCACCCGATAGCCATCCTCAAATTCAATCAGGCAGGTGTTCATTTTCCCGCGGGCAATGACTTTGCAGGGCATCATGTATCTTTCAGGCAGGCGCGTTTTCACACGCCAGACGTATTTTGTCATTCTGTAACCAATCCTATCATCGCAAAAGAAACAGCAGTCCTGCCAATACACAAATTGACTTAAGAGCCTCTTGATTTTCGTTGTACAATTGCTATATGTCTCAGACCATTAATATACTTTTCCTCGCGGCGGAAGCCGAACCTTTTGTAAAAGTGGGGGGATTGGGAGATGTGGCGGGGACATTGCCACGTGCCCTGCGCGCACTTTCCAATGATGAAATCAAACTTGATGTGCGGCTCGTCCTGCCGCATCACTCCGTCATCCGATCGGATTCACTCAGACGCGTGGGTATTTATTCGATTCCGCGGGGCAAGGCAGAGGTCCAGGTGGATGCGTATGAGGGAATCCTGGGCGGCATGCCTGTCTATTTTATCAACGGCGATCCTATCCGCGCGAGCGGTTCAGTCTATTCCTCGAATAACAAGCTGGATGCCGAGAAGTATGTGTTCTTCTCCTTTGCTGCGCTGGAGCTGTCGCGCCAGCTCAATTGGGAGCCGAACATTATTCACGTCAACGATTGGCATACCGCACTCGCCGCCTATGGCAACCTTGTGAAACGCTGGGATGAAAAGTCGCGCCGTGTTTCATCGCTTGTGACCATCCACAACCTTCCATTTTTAGGACCCGATATGAAGGATATTCTTGAGGAATATGGACTGCCGCTCGCAAATACGGATCTGCCTGATTGGGCGAGGGTCATGCCGATGCCGCTTGGGCTGTGGGCATCGGATGGGATCGTGGCTGTCTCTCCCACGTATGCCAGCGAAATCTTGCACGAAGAATTTGGATGCGGATTGCAGGAGTTTTTCCGAAATCGAGCGGATAGTCTGCGCGGCATCTTAAATGGTATTGACACCGTTTCCTTCGACCCTCAAACGGATGCCACCCTCGCGGCGAACTTCAACGCTGAGACTCTTTCCCTCCGTCCTCTTAATAAGGCTGCGTTGCAGGAGCGAGCCGGGCTGCCTGTGAACCCCGATATACCTTTGCTTGGGATGGTCTCACGCATGGATCAAGCCAAAGGGATCGATATTGCTCTCAAAGGGTTGAAGATGATGGCAAAGCAGGATTGGCAGCTCATCCTTTTGGGTGCAGGCGACCCTAAACTTGAAGCGATCGCAAAGAAACTGCAGAAGGACATGCCCGGTCGCGTCTGTGTCGAGACGCGTTACGATGCCAAATTGGCGCGCCAAATTTACGCTGGTTCCGATATTTTTCTCATGCCGTCCCGTTATGAACCGTGCGGCATTTCACAGATGATCGCCATGCGCTACGGCAGTGTTCCACTCGTACGCGCGGTGGGTGGACTGCACGATACAGTTACAGATGGTGAAACCGGCTTTGTATTTGTCGACACAAAAGTGAAGTCTTTCAATGATGCGTTGCGGCGGGCTTTGCAGCTATATCCTTATCGTTCCCGGTGGTTGAATCTCCAAAAGGCGGGGATGGCGCAGGATTTCTCCTGGTCCAATTCTGCCAGGAAGTATCTTGATCTGTATAAAAAGTTAATGAGTGAAACGACTGCTCCTCTTCGTACGGTAAATGGCGTTGGACTCCGCGAAAGCCAAGGTGGAACATGAAAACGCGTGCAGTGATTCTTGCAGGCGGTGAAGGTTCCCGGCTGGGCGCGCTTACTGCCAAACGGACCAAGCCGGCTGTTCCCTTTGCGGGGAAGTATCGTATTATAGATTTTGCTTTATCCAATTGTGTTAACTCGGACATTCTTGACTTGATGGTACTAGCCCAATACCGCCCGCAATCGTTGATCGAACATATCGGTTCCGGCGCGCCCTGGGATCTAAACCGGGATTTTACGGGTGGTGTCAAGATCCTTACACCTTACAAAGCCCGCAATGATTCGAACTGGTATGCAGGTACGGCGGATGCTGTCCAGCAGAATTTTAGTTTTATCAAACGGGGTGACCCCGATTTTGTGCTGATTCTCTCCGGTGATCATATCTATACCATGGACTATGATGCCATGATCTCTTTCCACATCGACCATCAGGCAGATCTGACGGTCGGAACGATTCGCGTCCCCGTCGAGGAGGCTTCGCGCTTTGGAATTCTGTCGGTGAATGAGAAATATGAGATCACATCGTTTGTCGAAAAACCGAAGCAACCTCCGTCCAATCTTGTAAATATGGGTGTGTATCTATTCAACAGGGACCTGCTGGATCGTGTGCTTTGGAAAGATCGTCAGCGGAAAAAATCATCGCACGATTTTGGCAGGGATATTATTCCATATCTGGTCAGGTCCAAAGCGCGGGTGTTCGGCTTTCCATACAGTGGTTATTGGATGGACGTGGGTACCTCACAATCCTACTGGCAGGCGCATATGGATTTATTGTCCCCCTCACCGCAGCTGAAACTCTATGATCGAAGTTGGGTGATCCATACCCGCACCGAAGAAAGGCCTCCAGCCCGGATCCCTGCGGATGCGCATGTCTATGCAAGCATGATCTCGAATGGCTGTTTCATCGAAGCCGGCGCGCGTGTCGAGAGTTGTGTCCTCTCACCAGGCGTAGTGATCAAGCCCGGCGCGGTGGTACGTGAATCCATCCTTCTCACAGATTGTGTCGTCGAGAGCGGTGCGGTGATCGAACGTGCTGTCCTCGATAAGCAGGTACGCGTCGAGAAGGATGCGCACGTAGGCGGTGGTATAGCCTCCTCAGAAATCAAGGTGGCATTGGTTGGCAAGAACAGCACCGTACCTGCAGGGTATGCGGTCGAGCCCAGCGCTGAAATTGCCACAGACGTCATTGAGTCCGATTATGATGAATCGGTCATTCGTGCTGGTCAATACATTGAAACACGGAGAAAACCGAATGAAATTTGATCGTTCAGGTGGAATCCTTCTTCATCCCAGCAGCCTGCCCGGTCCGTATGGGATTGGCGATCTCGGTCCGCAGGCTTATCGTTTTGTGGACTGGCTCGCGTCCACCGGGTGTAGACTCTGGCAGGTGCTTCCGCTCGGACCCACCGGTTATGGGGACTCGCCTTACCAGTGCTTTTCCGCGTTCGCCGGTAACCCCTATCTAATTGGTTTCGACGCGCTGATCGAGGATGGATTACTGACGCAGGATGACTTTGCGGATATGCCGGATTTCAACGCCTCCCGCGTGGACTACGGTCAGCTCATCCCGTGGAAGCTTGATCTGCTGCAAAAGGCATTTTCCCGCTTCTCCTCCGTCATGAGCGGAACGAGCCAACAGGCGAGTGCAGTGGAAGGACTTGTTAACGAGTTCGAACAATTCCGTGCCCGCAATGCGTCCTGGCTCGATGATTATGCTCTCTTTATGTCACTGAAGGAAGCGAATGGTGGCGGTGCATGGAGTGGTTGGGATGCATCCCTGCGCAAGCGAAAACGATCAGCAATGAAGAAAGCACTGGCAGATCATACAGAGGATATCCTGCGGCATTCCTTCTATCAATTTCTGTTCTTCCGGCAGTGGAACGAATTACGCGCGTATGCCAATGAGCGGGAGATCCTGATTATCGGAGATATTCCGATCTTTATTGCGTATGACAGCGCGGATGCCTGGGCTAACCCGGACCTGTTCTTTTTGGATGAAAACGGTTTGCCGACCGTTGTGGCCGGTGTGCCTCCCGATTATTTTTCAGCGACTGGTCAGCTATGGGGCAACCCGCTCTATCGCTGGCCCGTGCACAAGAAAACGAATTATGCCTGGTGGCTGGACCGGTTCCGCTCCGTCTTGCAGTTTGTGGATGTTGTGCGGCTCGACCACTTCCGCGGGTTCGCGGGGTATTACGAGATCCCCTACGGCGCGGCTACTGCCGAAAAGGGGCAGTGGATCACCGGTCCCGGCAGGGATTTCTTTACAACAGTTTCACGAGGACTGAGCGGGCCTGAAAACGGGACGCTGCCGATCATTGCCGAAGATCTCGGCGTCATCACGCCGGACGTCGTTGAACTGCGGGATGGCTTCAGCCTGCCGGGCATGAAGATTCTACAGTTCGGTTTTACCGGGCCTGATAATGCCTTCCTTCCACATAATTATGTAACGAATTGTGTTGCCTACACTGGCACACATGACAACGATACTGCACTCGGCTGGTTTGATTCTGCGCCCGAGGACGAACGAATATTCGCGCTCCGTTATTTGAATAGTGAGGGCAGCGACTTTGCCTGGGATCTGATGCGCAGTGTCTGGTCGTCTGTGGCGGTCTATGCTATTACGCCGATGCAGGATGTGCTCAGCCTCGGCACAGAGGCGCGTATGAATTATCCCTCGCGTTTGGGCGGCAACTGGGAATGGCGCATGCTGGAAGAAGAGATAAGCACGGACCTGGCGGAGAGGTTACGCGGGTTCAAAGAGTTGTACTTGAGATAATAAGAACAGTCCCACCGAAATGGCGGGACTGTTCTTATAACGGGATCCACCCTCGGTTGCGCGCGAGTCGTTCCTATTTTTCATCCCTGAACAGGGATAGATACTGGCCATAGCCTTCTGCCTCCAGCTGCTCCACCGGGATGAATCTCATGGCTGCAGAGTTCATGCAATAACGCAAGCCGGTGGGCGCCGGTCCATCATCGAAGACATGTCCAAGGTGAGAGTCTGCGTGTTTTGAGCGGACTTCGTTGCGAGCCATAAAGAGTTTGAAATCGGTGCGGGTGTTGAGATTCCCCGGCTCCAAGGGGCTGGTGAAGCTCGGCCAGCCAGTGCCCGAGTCATATTTGTCGAGCGAACTGAAGAGCGGCTCGCCGGAGACAACATCCACGTAGATGCCGGCCTGTTTGTTGTTCCAATATTCGTTTGAAAACGGTCTCTCCGTGCCTTCATGCTGTGTGACTTCGTATTGCAGGGGAGACAACCGCTGACGAAGTTCTGCGTCTGATGGTTTGGTAAAAGTTGCCATTTCAACCTCCTACGGTTAGTCCATACTGATCGTGTCTGATTGTATCTTCCCGATGTTAGAAGGAGATAAAAGATTACCTGTTCACAGGCTCTGTTAAGAATCATGTAAGAAATGGGTTGATCCGCCTCCGGGGCTTGTGGCGCGTCGATAATGAGGCTCAGATCAATATCCGAATCGGGAAGATAACCTCCCGCGAGTCGGCGCGAACCGTGTGGGGTCACGCGGGACACGCTTAAGTGAAGCGTCAGATTTAACAAGATAATTAGCGGCGTGGTATCTTTCTCCACATCGGCATGACATTAGCAGCCGCGGCAGATGCAACCTGTGCACCGGGACCCGTCATCACATCCACAGCCACATTGTCGGAACGGTTATCGTCCAGTGCTGTGTTGACTGCGCTTCCCAGCGCCGGGTCTTCGACAAGCAGCAGGATGCCTGTTTCCAGCTTCCTGAAGCGGTTTTCAAACACGCGGGTATCGCTTCCAGAAAGAAGGAGTCCTGTGGCGCCGAATACACTCTGCCCGGGTCCCACAAATTGGTTTTGTTTTATCTGTGCGCCGAATGCCTGGCTGGCTGCGACACCGATATTCGTATTCTCAATGACGTTATTGTTGATTTCCAGGTTATAGGGATTGAACGTAACGATCCCAACGCCTGGCAGTGGATACTGCCCAGCTGTAATCTGATCGCGGACTCGATTCCCTCGCACGGTGCCGGTGACGCTGAACTGCGGCTCGGAAAAGCCAAAGCCGCCGATGAAGATTCCCCACTGGTCGATGATGTCGTTCGGGCCCGCCCCGATCACCGTGTTATCGATCACATGCACAGTCAGGTTCGCGATCCCGGGATCGCTAAAATCCGCTTCGGCGTCCACCAGGATGCCATTGTTGTTGTAATTGACGATCCGGTTCTCCGCGATCGTGATTGTTCGTGGTATTGTCCCGAAGTTCACTACAACGACCGCATCGCCCTGGTAAACCGGTTCCCCGATCTCATCGATGAGAAGGCGCGGCTCCCCGAAGCCGATATCCTTGACAAGATTGCCGCGGATCACGCCGCCCGCGTTGATGAAGACGATC
>DATKED010000198.1:0-2652 GCA_035512375.1 Anaerolineales bacterium | reverse complement strand
GCTGGTCTTCCATGAGGAGGATGAATCCTATTTTGTTTTTATTCACAAAACACGCGATCATAAGTACGTTTTCACAAACCATCACAGTACGCGCGCAACTGAAATGCGGTTTCTCTCTGCCGATGAACCCGAGAGTGAGCTAAAGATCTTGTCACCACGCAAGGAAGGGGTTGAATATTTTGCTGCACACCATGAGGGGCATTTCTTTATCGTCAGCAATGATCAGGCCGAAAACTTCAAGTTGATGAAAGCGAGCATCCGCGCGCCTGCGATCGAGAACTGGGAGGAAGTCATCCCCCACCGCGAAGATGTGTTGATCGATTATGTGGATACGTTCCAGGACTATCTGGTGCTTTACGAACGCAGGAACGGACTGCGGCAGATCCGCATCAGCACGTTCGGCACATTGACAAATGTGCGTTATATCGAATTCCCCGAACCGGCTTACAGTGTTGATCTGGAAGTGAATCCCGCTTTCGATGCGACCATTCTGCGATTTACCTATTCGTCGCCCATTACACCTCATTCAGTGATCGACTATCATATGGATACGGGTCAATGGGAATTAGTCAAGCAGGATATTCCAGATGGATACGACCGGTCACAATACATCACCGAACGAATCCATGCCACTGCCCCGGATGGGAAGCACATCCCGCTGTCGATTGTTTACAAGAGAGATTTGAAAAAGGATGGGAACAACCCCACCCTGCTGTATGGCTATGGATCGTACGGCTCGGTGATCGACGCGGATTTCGATTCCAATCGGCTCAGCCTTCTGGACCGCGGGTTTGTCTTTGCCATCGGACATATTCGCGGCGGCTCAGACCTGGGACGTGCCTGGTACGAAAACGGAAAAATGCTGAACAAGAAAAACTCGTTCACAGACTTTATTGCCTGCGCGGAACATCTAATCAAAGAAGGTTTTACCTGCAACAAAAAACTTGCCATTTTAGGAGGGTCAGCGGGCGGCTTGCTCGTCAGCGCCTGTTTGACGATGCGCCCCGACCTGTTCCAGGCAGTCATCAACAAGGTGGCATTCGTGGATGTCGTGACCACCATGAGCGACCCGACCATTCCGCTCACGAGTCTGGAGTGGGATGAATGGGGCAACCCTCAGGTGCGCGAGCATTTTGAATATATGCTGTCTTATTCCCCATACGATAACGTGCGCCCAACGGCATATCCGCACATGCTCATCACAGCCGGGCTGAACGACCCCCGCGTGGCATATTGGGAGCCAGCCAAATTTGCGGCAAAGCTGCGTGAGATGAAGACAGACAACAACCTGCTTCTACTGCATACAAATTATCAGGCCGGTCATGCGGGCGCATCCGGACGTTACGACCAGATAAAAGAAGTTGCCATTGATTTTGCCTTCCTGATCGACCGGTTATGCAACGCTCAATACCCTCTTGAAATTGACAGCATGACAGGTATATAATTTCGACAACATTTACGTTTTCACAGAGTTAGAAGAGGTGATATGGACCGGTATCTTGTTGAATCACCGCATGAAGCAGGCGATTGCGATGCCATTATCAAGGAGATCCATGCGGCAGGCTACCTGCATCATTTCGAATGGGGCTGCCACGATGGCGCACATTGCGGCTGGGCGATCATAGAAACAGACAACAGAGAACATGCCAAGCAGATCATCCCGTGGAGAATACGGAACAAGGCGCGCATCGTAAGACTGGAAACATTTGGTAAGGCGAATAAGTCACATAGCGACAATACTTAAGGGTGTTTTTTTTGAAGGGAAGTCTGCTAAACAGGTTCAGCGCCAGGCTGTGCAGCCTCTGCAACCGCCTCTTCCAGCATCTTCGTCGTCAGTGACTTCGGTCTTTCGATCGGCTGTCCCAAGGCACGCGCCCATACATAGTTGGCGGTGACGCCCAGCGCGCGCCCCACACCAAACAGCACGGTATAGAAATCAAAATCGCGCACACCGTAGTAATACTGCAATGTGCCACTGATCGCGTCCACGTTCGGCGCCGGGTTCTTGGCTTTACCCTGCTCCTTGAGCACCTGAGGCACTACGTCGAAGACCAACTCTGCGAGGCGGAGGAGTTCGTCATCCGGGAAGCGCTTCTTGGCAAATTCCAACTGCGCCATGTAGCGCGGGTCGGGTACCCGCAGGACGGCGTGTCCGTACCCCGGGATGACATGCCCGCTATTGAGCGTATCCCACGAGAATTTGTAGAGTTCATCGCGGGTGGGGACGCCGCCAAATTTATTCTTCACCTCGATCAGCCAGCCGAGGCACTCCTGATTCGCAAGCCCGTGCAACGGACCGGCAAGTCCGTTCAACGCGGCAGAGAAGGAAAGATATGGGTCGGATAACGCGGACCCGACGAGATGCATCGTGTGAGCCGATACGTTCCCAGATTCATGATCGCTGTGCAGGATGAAGTACAAACGGGCAAGGTCGGCATAGCCCTTCTTATCCGAAACCTTCATCATGCGGGCAAAGTTCAAGCCGTAGTCCTGCCTGGGATTGTATTTCGGTTTCTTATTCTCATCGAAATATTTCAGGCGATAGATAAATGCCGCAATGACAGGGAGCTTTGCGGTCAGGTCGAGGCTGTCTTCCAGCGCGGCCTCCCAGTAGACATCCTTTTGCATACTGTGATATCTCTGTGCAAAGGC
>DATKED010000197.1:0-9312 GCA_035512375.1 Anaerolineales bacterium | reverse complement strand
TTGAACGAGAACAAAGTGTAATCGCCTTTCTCAATTTCGAAAACACGAGTTGCTCCGGTCATTGTCCACCCTTTCCCTGCCCGTCTGGGCAGTGGAGCATAAAGTGTAACCCTTTGCGGCTTTGGAAGTAACCGAAGGTTTCAAGTTCAGCCTGTAACAGGATCATTGCCTGGTCAAATGTAGATGAAACTCCAAACAGAAAGTGGTGGAGTCTTTATCCGTAAAAGACTCCACCACATCTTTTTAGATGTAGGAGATTCTATTTCCAAATATGACCGTACGAGTGTTCACCCTGCAACAATTCACCGCGTGCAAAACGTCCAAGGTCGAGCGAAGAAATATCGACCAGTTTTACGCTGCCATCCAGGATCATCTCGCTCATGCATACGCCCACAGCAGGCGACAACTTAAAGCCTGTCCCGCTGAATCCACACGCAATGTAAAAACCATCGGGTCCCGCCTGATCGATGACCGCGCGCTGGTCGGGTGTCAGTCCATCGCGTCCCACATGGGTCGAATGAAGAGAACCTTCTTCCATGCCATCCACGCGCTCGCAAATACGGTCGATCGCGCGCATCACAAACTCGGGGTCCACGCGCCCTAGGTCGGATTCTGGTGCCTCACCCATGCGGTTGTAATCTTCCAAGCCGATCAAGGTCAGTTCACCTTCAGGGCGGAAGTACATCGAAAGCGCGTCATCGATCACCGCTGGATGCATCCCGACACTCGTTGGACGCCTCACGAACGCGACATCATGACTCCATGTATCGAGCGGGACTTTTACATCCACCAACTTTGCAATGCGACCTGCGAACGTGCCCGCGCAGTTGACAATGACCGGCGCGTCGAACGCCCCTCGGCTTGAGTCCACACCCGCCACTTTTCCCCCACTGACGCGTATCCCGGTCACTGAACAATCCTGCATCAGTACGGTCCCGCAAGCTTTTGCATTCGTGATGAACGAATTGGTTGTCAAGACCGGGTCCGCATAACCCGATTCAGGTTCATAAGCCGCGAGCTCGAAGTCATCGGTCTTGAACATCGGCGCGATCTTCTTTACCTCTGCGGCTGTGACGACTTCGGTGATGATACCGATCTTCTTTTGCATCTCCACGTTGCCGCGCAATTGATCATTTTTATCTGGTAAAACGATCTGCAAAAAGCCGGTACGCTTAAAGCCACATTCCCCGCCGATCCGCTCGCGCCAGTTCTTAAAAAAATGGAAGCTCTGCCACGCCAGCTCCGAATCCACTTCGATATCGTAGTGCATACGGACAAGTCCGCTAGAGGCGCCGGTTGCCCCCACACCAACCGATTGCTTTTCGATGATCAATACCTTCAGCCCGCGCTGGGAAAGGTTGTACGCAATGCTTGCGCCCATTACACCTGCACCAATGACAATTGCATCGTAGGTTTGATTCATAGGTCACCTGGAAAATGAAGATATGGGAGTATATCATTACCGAACGAATACCAAATATATTCTTGGATCTTTCCAAATGGGATATACTTTTGGTTATGCCTGATGAAGCGCACAAGCGTGTCGGCCTTTTTGGCGGTACTTTTGACCCTCCGCACCTGGGACACCTTATTCTGGCTTCCGAAGCCAAATCTCAACTTGAACTTACCCGTTTGTTCTGGACAGTTACACCAGATCCTCCGCACAAACAGGATCAGCCGATCACCCTCCTCGAGCATCGACTTGCAATGGTAAAGCTCGCCATTGAGGATGATCCATCCTTCGAACTCTCAAGGGTGGAATTGGATCGGCCCGGCCCACATTACACCGTGGATACCATCAAACTCCTGGCGCAACAAAACCCGGACGCGGAGATCGTGCCGATCATTGGCGGCGACTCCTTGAATGATCTTCCCACCTGGTATCAGCCAAAAGAGATTTTGTATGCCGCCCACTGGGTGGGTGTCATGCGCCGTCCCGGTGAAGAGCCCAACCTGGAGGCGCTGGAACGCGAATTGCCCGGCATCAGCTCCAAGGTCCATTATGTGGATGCGCCGCTGCTCGAGATCGCCTCGCGCGAGATAAGAGATCGAGTCGCGGCCGGCAAGCCATTCCGTTACTACCTTCCAGCTCCTGTATACGAATACATCGAGCAGCATCAACTCTATCAGCAATCCGAAGCCATAAGTCACAAACCGTAAATTCAACATGTCCTTACTCTTTGACTCGCTATTCTCTTCCGTCGCGTTCAGTCATTTAATGGTGGATGTTTTTAACAGCAGCCGCCCAGTATTGCTTACATATCTTGGTCTCAGCGAAACGCAGATCGCATTGATCTCAACGATTTACATCTGGGCTTCCTCGCTCACACAGCCGTTCTTCGGCTGGATCTCAGACCGCGTGGGACCGCGCTGGCTGGCGGCTGGCGGTGTGTTGTGGATGACCGTCTTCTTTTCGGGCGCGGTCTTCATTCCCGGTCCTGGCGGACTCGTTTGCTTGGTCATTGCAGCGCTCGGCTCTTCCTCCTTCCATCCCGTTGGCGCCGTCCAGGCCACCCTGCAGGGACGCAATCACCTCACCGGACGTGAGACGACAGCAACTTCACTTTTCTTCACAGCTGGCCAACTGGGACATTTTGTGGGGCCTATTCTTACAGGATTAATTCTTGCAAAGCTGGGATTGCCTGCCATGGTGATCTTGCCGGTGATTTCCATCCCGATTGGGCTCGCATTGGCATATCAATTGCGCAACAATCATCCCCACCCCAAACCGGTCAATGGAGATAATCGGATTCGTTTACAAGCCAGCGTAGGCTTTGTCGTTGTCCTTGCGATTGTTGCCACGTTGCAATCATGGTCACAGGCGAACATGATCAACTTTGTGCCCAAATACATCAAGGATCTGGGATTAAGCGCTGCAACGTATGGCAACATCGCCGGCTTATTTATGGGCGGCTCGGCATTAGGCAATGTGATTGGTGGTTACTTCGGGGATCTATATGCAAAACGTAAAGTTGCCGCGGCGGCATTGCTGTTCGCCGCATTCCCAATCTACATCATGAGCCGGATTGGATGGTCACCCTGGCTATATTTGCTGATCCCGCTTGCCGGCGCGTGTACAGGATCTGTGCATAGCATCATGGTTGTCCTTGCTCAACGGATGATCTCAGGTGGCATGGCTTTGGCTTCAGGATTGATCCTTGGCTTCATCTTTTCTTCCGGTGCCCTGGGGATGTTGTTAACAGGACCTATGGCTGAGAATTATGGCTTTCCCACTGTATTGGTCATGACAACGGGATTGGTCCTGCTCGCGTCTCCACTGGCATGGATGTTGAAAGAGAAGCCCCTTCTACGTCACGCTTGAAGCGGGAATACTTGAAAACCAGGGACGATTGTCATCCACGCTTTCCTCATAAATTCCTGTACTAGGAATTATATATAATATATAATAATAAGCATCAATTGAGGTACTCGATGCTTATCCATTCCCAACCGAATGAAGAAACTGAATTAATCCAGAAAAGGCCTCTGAAAGAGGATATTTTTGATGTGTTACACGAGAAAATCATCTCGGGCGTATATAAACCCGGCGACTGGCTGAGACAAGACGATATTGCCACGCAGTTGGGCGTGAGTATGACTCCTGTGCGTGAGGGACTGGATCTGCTCGTCTCTGCCGGGCTGGCAGAACGTGTCCCCTATCGCGGCGTACGCGTCCGGGAGATTTCCACAAAGGATGTTGTGGAAGCATATGGCTTGCGTTTGGTCCTCGAAGCGGTGATCGCTCAAGAGGCGGCAAGGAACATCACCGATGAGCAGGTTGCAGGTCTCGAAAGAATGCTCGATGAGATGAAGAAGCACGATACGCTGAAGGAAATGTCAGATGAACGGAAGTTAAGCCGTGAATTCCATTCAGCCATTGCGGATGCCTCGAGAAACGATCTGTTGATCAAGTTATATGCGATTGTTGCAAACGCCTTTCCCGACTGGCTTTTGTATGAAGTATTGTTCCGAAACCCGGATTTGATTGCAGACAGCACGGCAGATACTCTGAAGGAACATGTCGCCATTGTGGATGCGCTCAAAAAAAGAGACGGGAATAAAGCCGCTCAGAAATCGATAGAACATGTCATGGAATCAGGCAAATGGCTGGAGGAATCCTTGGATATCCCCACAGCATTGTTACGTGAAAAAGAAGAGCAGGTTTCGCCCCTGCTGAAAAAATGAAGACTAGGAGATTGTAGCATGATGGAAAATGTACAAATCGAAGAACTATACAAGGAAATGGCACAAAGCATCATCGATGGCGAAGCAGAGCAGGCTGTGGCGCTCGCAGAGAAGTCCATCGAATTACAGATGCACCCATTGGACACGATCACCAAGGGCTTTGTGGTCGGCGTCAACTACATTGGCGATCAGTTCGGCAAGGGTGAAGCTTTTTTGCCTGAATTGGTCATGGCGGGAGAAGCGATGAAAGCCGCGGTCGCCACGCTCGAGCCTGAGTTGCTTAAGCTTGGCGAAGCGCGTGAAGTGATGGGGCGTGTTGTGCTCGCAACCGTCGAGGGCGATATTCACGAGATCGGCAAGACACTGGTTGGCACGATGCTCAGCGCCTCAGGCTTTGATGTATTTGACATTGGGGTCGACGCGCCCGCAGAAAAGATCATCGGCAAGGCGCTCGAAGTGGACGCGCAAATCATCGGCATGAGCGCGTTGCTGACCACCACGATGGTCCGTCAGCGCGAAGTGATCGAAGAATTGGATAAGGAAGGTTTACGTCCGCGTATCAAAGTATTGGTGGGCGGCGCGCCGATCACAAAAGATTGGGCAGAAAAGATCAAAGCCGATGGCACATCCGAGGATGCGGTTGGCGCGGTGAAACTGGCGAAGCAATTGCTTGGAAAAGAATAGCTTACGGACTCAACGTCTCCAGACGTTGAACACAACCAAAGAATCTGCGAAGTCTGGAGACGTTGACTCCGGGTAAAACCAACAACGAGAGAGTAGAGATATAGTCCTCGGGAGGGCACTATGTCCAAAAATATTAAGTCGATCAGTAATCCGAAGTTGAAGCTTGAAATCTTAACAACTGAAGAAGTCAAAAAGATCCACGAAGCCACGTTATGGCTCATCGAACATGTGGGTGTGCGATTTCCATCACAGCGTGCGCTGGAGATCTGGGAAGCCAATGGCGCAACAGTGGATCGTGAAAAGAAGACCGTGCGGGTGAAAGGCGACGTAATCGAAGAGGCGTTGAAGAAATGCCCGCCGACCTATCTCCTTGCGGCGCGTGATCCACAGCAGGATCTGCCGCTGGATGGCAACCACGTCTATCTGGGAACAGATGGATGCGGCGTGGAAGTGATCGACATCCAAACGGGTCAAAAGCGGACCTCCTGCCTGAGCGATGTGCAAGAGATCGCTCGCGTGGCTGACGCGACGGAGGAAGTCGCGTTCCACTGGGTCGCGGTCTCCGCACAGGATGCACCCGTGGAGGCGCGTGGCTTGTACGAGATCAAAGCCGTTTGGGAGAACTCCACCAAGCACGTGCAGACCGAAAGTATCTACAACATCCACGAAGCCAAAGCCGCGATGGAAATGGCAGCCCTGTTGGTCGGCGGCAAGGACAAGTTACGCGAGCGACCTGTCCTCTCGCTGATGCAATGCACCGCTCCCCCGCTTGGGCACGATGGCGGCAGCCTGGACGCAGCCTTGATCGCGGCAGAACATGGCATCCCAACTGGATTCATGACCATGGCATCCTGCCTGACGACGGGTCCGGTAACCATGGCAGGCAACCTTGCTGTTGGGAATGCAGAAGTGATCGCCGCGACTGCATTATTGCAACTGGCGTATCCTGGGGCACCTGTCTTTTACGCAGCAGCACAGACCGCCTCTGATCTACGCCTGGGCTCATACACCGGCGGCGGACCGGAAGATTATCTTTTTGGTGCGGCTACCAACGTGCTTGCGGACTTTTACAACATCCCGCTTTCCATGGGCTCGTTCGCAACCGGCGCCAAGGAACCAAACTGGCAAGCCGGTATTGATGGCAGTTTATCCACGTTCATGGCGAGCATCGTGATGTCCGATATGCTGCTCGGTTGCGGGTTCCTGCACGGCAGCCGGATCTGGTCCTATGCCGAGATGATGATGGATTGCGAGATCTTCTCCATCATTCACAAGATGATGCAGGGAATCGTAGTGGACGAGGAAACTCTTGCCCTTGAAACGATTGCGAATGTGGGTCCTGGCGGACACTATCTTGCACAGAAACACACCCGCAAACATATGCGTGAACTCTTTATGCCACAACTAATGGACAGGCGTCCCTACAGCGAGTGGGAAACAAAGAAAGATGACGCGCGCGATTGGGCAACCGCCAGGGCACGCAAGATTTTGGCAGAGCACTGTCCCGAATCGCTTGACCCGCAGATCAGCGCCGAGATGGCAAAGATCATCAAATCGGTTGAAAAGTAGCCGGTTCCAACCGGCCTTTTGGTGAGCCTTGCGAAGGTTCTCTGAAAAGACACTGGTTGCTGGCACCAACCTTCGCAAGGCTTTTAGCACCTCGTTTCACAAAGGTCGTCAGGCTAAAAGCCTGACCTACTGTCTTTAGCTCGATGAAAGGAGATTATCGGTATGCAGCCAAAACTTTCCCTACTAACGGACGATCTGATCCAGCGCATCCTGGATGAGGCTTTTCAGTTGTTGTTACAGCCGGGCATCAAGGTCCAAAATGCGGAGGCGCGTGAGTTGCTCTCTTCAGCAGGCGCAGAGGCCAATGAGGAAACGCTCGTGGCGAGAATCCCTGAGCACCTCGTCCGCAAGGCACTGGAAACCGTTCCTCGTCAGTTCCATCTTTATGATTACGAGGGCAATCCCCAGGTCCAGTATGGAGGCGACGCGGTCCACTTCGACCCGGGCTCCTCGGGCATCGCGATCCTCGATCCTGAAACTCTGGAACATCGCGATACGCAAACGCCCGATCTGATCCGCATCCTTAAGGTCGCAGAGCAAATTTCGCAATACGATGCGCAATCCACCGCAGTCGTCTGCACCGAGGTTAAGAAAGACATTCAAGACCTCTATCGCTTATATCTGGTTTTGCTCTATTCAAAGAAACCCATCGTCACGGGCGCATTCAGCAACAAGACCCTTCACCATATGCTCGACATGCTGGCGATCTTTGCTGGCGGAAGAGACGCGTTGCGCGAGAAACCGCGTGCGGTCTTTGACGTGTGTCCTTCCCCTCCGCTTATCTGGAGCAACTTTGGCGCGGGCAACCTGATGACATTGGCGCGCGCTGGTGTCCCGGCTGAGATCGTATCCATGCCACTGGCGGGCGCAGCCGCGCCAGTCACGCTGGTCGGAGCGATCACCCAGCACGCCGCGGAATGTCTTGCAGGCATAACGATCCATCAGCTTGCGCACGCGGGTTCACCCATCGTCTGGGGCGGCGCGCCTGCCATCTTCGACATGCGCAAAGGTGGCACGCCGATGGGCGCAGTGGAGACTGCCATGATGGATAGTTCCTACGCGCAGGTTGGCAAATCGCTGAGAATGCCCACACATACTTATCTTGGCGCGACCGATTCGAAACTTGTCGATGCGCAAGCCGGGTTGGAAAGCGGCATCGGCGCAATGGTCGGCGCGTTGAGCGGCATCAACATGATCTCCGGTTCGGGCATGTTGGATTTCCTCGCCTGTCACAGCCCCGAAAAACTTGTCATCGATTCGGAGGGCATTGCCATGGCGAAGCGCATGTTACAGGGCATCAAGATCCATACGGACACGCTTGCCACTGCCTTTTATGAGGGTGTGGATTTTAAAGGTGGCGATTTCCTCAAGCAGAGGATCACACTCCAGTTGTTCCAAAAAGAACAACACATGCCAAGTCCGATCATTGACCGGGACTCAATGCGTGGCTGGAAGGAATCCGGCAGCCTGGATGCCTTTGGACGCGCCAGGATACGCGTGGAACAGCTTATCGCTTCCTATACAAAGCCGGAGCTTGATCCCGTTAAAGTGTCGGAACTCCATGCCTTTGTCGCGGATCTCGCCAAACAAGCCGGCATGGATTCATTACCCGCGCACGAGCTCTCGCCTGAGGTTGCATAAAATTATCTAAAGCGACTGTCACTTTATCAATTTAACCTTTCGCCGTATGGGCGGAAGGTTTTTTTGATAAGCATCTTCCTGGTGTTGATGTACAATTGTAGTGATAAGGATGTAAGGGTTGAAGTAGAGGTACTTGGCAAAGGAGAACAATGCTCAAAAAAGCACATGCGATTTCAGAAGAACTCATCGAATGGCGGCGCGACTTCCACATGCATCCCGAACTTGGCTTCGAACTTCATCGGACTTCGAAAATCGTTGCAGACGAACTGGAGAAGATGGGATACCGCGTCAGGCGCGGCGTGGGAAAGACCGGTGTCGTTGCAGAGATCGGTGAAGGCGGGAAGGTCATCGCCATCCGCGCGGATATGGACGCGCTCCCCATCCTCGAACAAAATGAATATGAATATGTTTCGCAGAACAAAGGCGCGATGCACGCCTGCGGACATGATAGTCACACTGCCATGGCTCTGGGCGCGGCTCTACTGTTATCGAAAGAGAAACTGCCTGGGCGAGTACGCTTTCTCTTCCAACCCTGCGAAGAGACGGCTGATGAAGAAGGCAAGAGCGGCGCGCAGCGCATGTCGGCGGAGGGCGCAATGGATGGCGTAGACTACATCATCGCCCAGCACGTGGACCCACTCAAGCCAGTTGGCACGATCGGAATCAATGCCGGTCCCAGCTCAGGGGGGGTCGATACGTGGTACGGAGTGATCTCAGGCAAAGGCGGGCACGGAGCGCATCCCGATAAAACGATCGATCCCTTCTATTTGCTGGCTCATGTGATCCTGGCGCTGAATGCGATCATCTCGCGCCGGATCAATCCATTCGAACCCGCAGTGGTCAGTATCGGCTCGATCAACGGAGGGTTCACGGAGAATGTCATCCCTGAAAGTGTGAGAATCACCGGCACGCTGCGCTTCACCGATGAAAAGGTTCATCAACAGATCCATGCGGAGATGAAACGAGCCTTCGATATCGCGAAGTCACTTGGTGGGGATTATGAACTGCGGTATGAGATCGGCGGTCCGCCCATGATCAACGATGAATGGGTATCCGACGTGATTGAAAAAACAGGCAGGGACATGCTCGGTGCGGAAAATGTGCGTGAGATCGAAAAGACTCTCGGGGCAGAGGATTTTGGTGAGTTCATGAAACATGCTCCCGGCGCCATGTTCACACTTGGCACGCAGAAGCAGGGACATGAAAACTATCTTCTGCATCATCCGAAGTTCG
>DATKED010000196.1:0-11534 GCA_035512375.1 Anaerolineales bacterium | reverse complement strand
AAGGAAGAATATGAAGTTATCTCGCCATTTCCCGTCGTTGCTGATCATCGCATGTTTCTTGCTCTCTGCCTGTGGGAATATCCCGGCAAGTCCCACAACCGAAACTGATATTCCACTCACTCCAACCTCCGGGACAGGCATCACTCCCATTGAGTTGCAGTCAGGCTATGGTGTGCGGGGAGCATGGTTCGAACTGTACTTTACGAATCCGGCCAGCCCGCTTTCGCCGCAGGGCACGGGCGGAGTGGATGGTCCGCTCGTCGATGCAATTGACGCGGCGCGCTTGAGCATCGACGTTGCCACTTACAGTTTTAGCCTGAACAGTATTCGCAATGCACTGCTGCGCGCGCATGATCGGGGAGTAACCGTCCGCGTGGTGATGGAATCGACCAACATGGATCGTTCCGATCCACAGATATTGATCGAAGCCGGTATCCCCTTGATCGGCGATAACCGTGATGGATTGATGCATGACAAATTCATCGTGATCGATAGATCGGAAGTGTGGATGGGTTCCATGAACTTCACAGATGGAGGCGCATACGATGACAACAACAATCTGTTCCGCATCCACTCCACGAAGATGGCTGAGAATTACATCACGGAATTCGAAGAGATGTTCGTGGAAGGCAAATTTGGTGATAACGTGGACCCGGACACACCCAACCCGACCGTAACGATCGACGATACGCGCATGGATATTTATTTCTCGCCCGATGATGGCGTCCTTGCAGCGCTTCTGCCGGTTTTGGAGGGCGCGCAGGAAAGTATTTATTTCCTCGCCTATTCGTTTACGTCCAACCCGTTGGGCGAGATCGTCCGCCAAAAGGCAGAGGCAGAGTTAACTGTTTCGGGCGTGATGGATGATGGGCAAGTGAGATCGAATCAAGGCACGGAATACGATCCCTTCCGCCAGGCGGATCTGGATGTGCGCATTGACGGCATCGATGGATTGATGCATCACAAAGTTTTCATTGTGGATGAAAAGATCGTGGTGCTGGGTTCCTACAACTTTTCGCAGGCCGCGGAGGAGCGCAACGATGAGAATATCATCATTATCTACAATCCCATCATCGCAGGACAATTTGTAGAGGAATTTCAGCGTGTCTATGAGCAGGCACAAAGGAATGACTGACCTTCTACGCTTGCTTGCTGTCTTCGCCCACCCGGACGATGAATCGATGGGGATGGGCGGTACGCTTGCAAAATATGCTGTTGAAGGAGTGGAGACATACCTCGTCTGCGCTTCACGCGGCGAGAGAGGCTGGTTCGGTCCCGAAGAGCAGAATCCTGGCTTGCGCCCGCTTGGCAAGATCCGCGAAAGAGAGTTGGAGAACGCGGTCAACGAACTTGGCATGAAAGGACTCCATTTCCTTGATTGCGTAGATGGCGAAGTAGATCAGGCAGATCACGTCGAGGCGATTGGTAAGCTCGTCACTCATGTTCGGCAGATCATGCCACAAGTAGTTGTTACATTTCCAGCCGACGGCGATTACGGACATCCCGACCACATTGCGGTGGGACAATTCACTGCCGCGGCTCTCGTCTGCGCAGCGGACTCGAGCTATAAAGATTCTGAAAATTTTGCCCCACACCGTGTTTCAAAACTTTACTACATGGTCGATTCAGAGAACTTCATCAATATGGTTGCGCCATTTGTGGGCAACATGACTTTCCCGGTTGATGACCAGATCCGCGGCGAGGTCGCCTGGAACGAGTGGATGATCACCACACGCGTCGAGATGGCGGAGTTTTGTCACGCCGCGTGGTTGGCGATCCAATGTCACCAGAGCCAATTGCCAAATTTGGGATTACTGGCAGAAATGCACGAAGACGCCGGTGTGGCGATCCTCGCCATGCAAGGGACCTTTTACCGGGCGTTCAGCCTGGTCAACGGTGGACGCGACATAGAGAACGATCTGTTTGCAGGTATTCGTTAATAAGTTTGAATGTGAGCCTTGCGAAGGTTGAGCCCCTTGCAGGGACGGGAGCAATTAAACCTTCGCAAGGCTGGTTCGAGAGAAACTTTTATTGTTACAGGAGGCAGGATGACTGAAAACCTAAAACTACTGGCCGTTTTCCCCCATCCCGATGACGAAACACTTGGAATGGGATCGACCCTGGCGCGCTATTCCGCGGAAGGCGTTGAGACGTATCTCGTCTGTGCGACGCGCGGGGAGCGTGGCTGGTTCGATTCGGAGGGACCAGACCCTGGCTTCGAAGCAGTCGCCCGCATCCGTGAAGCGGAACTGCGCTGCGCAGCAGAGAATCTTGGGCTTCACGAAGTGAGTTTTCTTGATTACATTGATGGGGATGTGGATCAAGCCCATCCTGAAGAAATCATCGGAAAGATTGTCGCGCATATCCGCCGCATCAAACCGCACGTTGTTGTTACCTTTGGACCTGACGGTGTGTACGGACACCCTGATCACATCGCGCTTTCACAGTTCGCAAGCGGCGCGCTGGTCTGTGCGGCCGACAGAAACTTTGTCGATGCGGATCTGCAGTCTCCGCATCGGGTCTTGAAGCTTTATTACATGGTGGATTCACTTAATCTCGTGAAAATTGCGAAGGAGGCGCTCGGCGGCATCGGCATGGATGTGGACGGTGTGACACGCGGTCATGTTGGTTGGGAGGATTGGCAAATCACAACGCGGTTGGATAACAATGGGTATTTGGATAAAGTGCAAAAGGCGATGCTTTGCCACAAGTCACAAATGCCGGGGTATAGTGTTCTCACTGAATGGTCCCTGGCGGAGCTCGCAAAGATATTTGGGATGAGCCATTTCTACCGTGCCTTCAGCCTTGTCAATAGCGGTAGAAAAGTGGAGACCGATCTATTTGAAGGCTTGAAATAATTCATGTGTTTGTAGAGTGGAGAAAAGGATGAAGTATTGAAAAGTTTTTTCCTGTTCGTCGCAACGGTGCTTGTTGCCTGCCGGCCGGCTACGAGCACCGTCGCCCCGCCTCCGCTCACACCGACGATCACATCCCCTCCCACAGAATCTCCTGTTCCACAACCAACCGCGACAGAAGCGCTTATGCCTGTTGCTACCGTCCCTACCTCCGCAGTTGAGTTGGAAGGCGCTGAAGTCCCGCCTGGCTTTTCACTGATCAAGTTCGCCGACCTGTATCGCCCAACCGGATTCGCGTTCGGTGTGCAGGGAAAAATGTATGTTACGTCTCAGGATGGAAATGTTTATATGTTGCAAGATGACGATCGAGATGGTCGTGCAGACTCGCGGACCACTTTTGCAACGGGTTATTATTTTCCACTAGGCGTGGCTGTCCATGCTCCTGATAGGGATGTGTATATATCCTATCAAGGGGCGATTACAGTGTTGACAGATGAAGACGGTGATGGCAGGTCAGATAAGGCAAGAATCCTTGTTGATGACCTCCCGTTCGACAAACATCAAAATGACAATCTTGAATTCGGTCCTGATGACGCGGTGTATGTGGGGGATTACGTGAATGATACCATCTATCGCATCAGTTACGGCATTCCATGAAGATGTATAAAAATGGGCTCTGTACAGAGCCCATTTCTTTTATTGAATTTTCTGTTCTCCCATGTTCCTCTGCATCGAATACTTCAGGGCGGTTTTATAAACTTTACTTAATTTTTCGCCCAGCGCTTTGGCTTCAGGGTTGCCCTGCTCGGTAGCCTGATCCACCTGCGCGACGAGGCCGATCAGCGCCTCCATGAACTGGTCGTTGAGCAGGTCTTTATTTGCTTCGAGCATCTGGTTGAGGGTTGCGTCATCGCCCGCGTCCAGGAGTTGTTCGATGAATGACACTTCAGGCGGTGTGGAGACTTCGCGCAGGACTTCAACCATCTTCTGGAGCTTGCCCATGCGGGTGTAATCGTTTTTCTCGGAAGCCTGCCGCAGCATCTGGTTGACAACATCCACTGTATCCTGTGTAAAGTTATTCAGGTTATCCCGCACGGCTGTCACAACATCATCCTGGGCGAGTAGCGATTCGATGAATTCCTGGGCCTGCTTGTAACGCGCCTCCATTTGCTTATCGATCTCATTCGTGAAATCCAGCAGTTTCTCGCGGATCGACTCGAGCCGCGCTTTGTCATCCTCCGAAGCTTTATCGATCTTCTCTGAAAGCAATTGGAAAAATTGGTAATCCATGCCGCCGCGCGCAATGGTGGCATAGGCGCGCACGCGCGCATCATTGGGGGATTGAAGTACGATATCCAATAATTTCTCGCGCGTGAGTCCCTGCCCGACCTCCTGCAGGGACTTGGTGGCTGCTTCCAGTTCTCCAACGGATTCCTTCAAGTTGCGGCCGAACTCGGTCTCCTCCAGTAGCTGGTTTTGCAGGTCGACCATTGCTCGTGCGACAGGCTCCTGCCCGCTGCCAGCCGCGCTCTGCGCGAGACGACTGAACAAAGCAAAGAACTGCTCATCAAATAGATTGAGATTTTGTTTGATGATCTCAGTACGGACATCTTTTGCACTGGCTTGCAGCAGTCGCTCGATGAGTTGGACGCGGTCCTGCTGCTCCTTGAGCATCTCAGGCGTAATACCATCCTTCTCAAGGATCGTCTGGATCATGGATTCGTAGGTCAGATTAGCTACCGGTTTTAACAAATATCCCTTGCGTTTCTCGGGAGGCAGACGATCAGTTACCTGCTTGATCAGTGGACCGATCAAACGTTCCTGTTCATTGAACTGCGTATTTAGTTCCGGCGGGAAGAAAGTGAGGAGCAATTCCTTCTCGTTATCATGGTAAACAACCGGTGTCGCGAGGCGGCCCTGATACCCGCAGTGGGGACAGCGCGCCATATTCGATCCTCCACCGAGCAATCTTTGTTTGGCTTGCGGATCCTGGGTGACGTCAAATAGTTGTTCAACATTCGCCGCGATCAACTGGCGGCAGCGGGGACATGCAATTTGTGTTTGAGGCATTAGATCATTTCCGATTTAGGATTTTATTAATTACCAATTACGGGTCTGACTTGTTGATTGGGTAATTCGTAACTGGTAACTACTTGAGGAGTTTTTCCATGCGGTCGATATAACTTTCCATCACAGCGAAGGTTTCTTCCACGGCTTGAGGGGTGGTCAGGTCCGCGCCTGCTGCCTTGAGCACATTCAGCGAATAATCTGAGTTCCCTGATTTGAGGAAGCCAAGATAATTTTCCACGGCGTTCCCTTCGCCGCGCAGGATTTTTCCAGCAAAGGCGTGGGCGCCGGAAATACCAGTGGCATAGGCGTACACATAATAGTCAGCGAAGAGATGACCAAAGGTTGACCAAGTCATGCCGACACGTTCATGGTCCAGGTCGAAGTTCGGACCAAACCCCTCTGCGAATAGATCGGCCATCAGCTCGATCATGGAATCGGCGGTGAGCGGCTCGCCACGCTCGACACGTTGGTGCGTCTCCAGTTCAAAGCGCGCCAGGGTCGGCATCTGGAAGAAATAACGGAAGAAATTCCCGCCGACAGCTTCCTCGATCAACGCGAGCTGGAAATTCTGGTCGGAGACCGTTTTCAACAAATGCCCACGCAGCATGGCTTGATGGAAATTGGACGCGACTTCAGCAACGAACAGCGAATAGTCGGTATAAATGAACGGTTGATTTTTCCACGTGAGATACGAATGCATCGAGTGACCGAGTTCATGCGCGAGCGTGCTCATGCTGGTCACCTCATCGGTATAACTCATGTTGATGAACGGATGAGTTCCCTGCGAACCCCACGAGAACGCGCCTTCCATTTTTCCCTGATTCGGATACACATCCACCCAGCGTTCCTGCAGGCAGCCTCTCCGAACCGTCTCTACGTATTCCATGCCCATCGGTGCCAGGCTTTCACAGATCAACTCTACGGCTCTTTCAAACGACACCTTTACTTTTTTCTTCGTAATGGGAGCCCACATATCATAGTAGGAAAGTTTCTTACGCCCGAGTGCCTTGCGCCGGATCTCGAAGTAACGATGCCAGACAGGAAGATTTTTCTTAAATGTATGGATCAAGTTATGGAAAACGTCTGTCGGAATGTTCAGGTCGAAAAGGGATGCGGCAAGTGACGACTCATGTTTTCGGGCACGCATCTGGAAAATGTTGGCCTTGATGGAGTGCGTCAAGTTACTGGCCAGCGTATTCTTATGCTCGATGTATTTGTCCATGTAGTTTTCATAAGCAGTTCGGCGTGCTCTGCGATCCGGGTTATGCATCAGATTGCTGATCGTCCCCTGGGTAAGATCAAGCACTTTGCCACTGCGGTCTTTTGCGGGTTTGAACTTGAAATCAGCATTGGTGAGCATGCTCGTCGAATTGCCTGGTCCCTGTAATGGATCGCTGACCAGCCCCAAAATCTCTTCCACTTCTGCGGAACGTACATGTGCCTGCTTGCGGAACAGATCGTCGAAGGAATGTTTGTACCTAGCCAGTTTTTCGTTCTGCCCCATCCACGCATCGAGCTTGTCTCTTCCGAGTGCCAAAATTTCAGGCTGCAGGAACGAAACGGCTGAAAGGACCTGCCCATACACACCCTGTGCTTTGCCACGCATCCCTGCGGCGTGCTGGTTCGTTGTATCCACCGCATAGGAAAAACCTGCGTACATGACCGCCTTCTGCACACATGAGATCAATTCGTGAGCACTTTCAAGCGCCTCGATCAAAACGGATGGACCTTCAGTCAATCGTCCCTGAAATCGTTTAACGGTGGAAATATCTTCGATGATCTGCTTTACTTCCTGCTCCCAAGCCTCATCGGAGGGAAAAACGCTTTCGGTATTCCATGTGAACTTCTTATCCACTTTGCTTCGCAGGGGGACTTTGGTTGGCATATCTCTTTCCATTCCTTGAATTTACGGACTAGTCGCCGTGGCGACTTAAGACTCACGAGGAGGCTGTTTCCGTTTCGTTCGATTTTACCACCCTGATACTTGATGTCACGCTATTAGCGTGACCTATGACAGATTCGAATTACCGCGGCAGTGAGAAACAGAGCCGTGCACCGGAATCAGGCTTCGGGCGCTGGGCTGACTGGCGAAGCGGTGTCGAAGTATCTGCCCAGATGCGGCCGCCATGCGCTTCGACGATCGCGCGGGCAAGATAAAGTCCCAGCCCCGCGCCTTTTGTGTGTTTGACGGCTTTAGTCGAGCGATAAAAGCGGTCGAAGATATGCGGCAGATCCTTGGCTTCAATGCCAGGTCCTTGATCACTGACGCAGATCACGACCTGCTCAGGGCGCACGCGACCCGTGATTCGGATCTCACCTTTTGGTGCATATTTGAGGGCGTTGGAAACAAGATTGATGACCACCTGTTCAATGCGTGTTTCATCCGCGAGAATGATCGGAAAATTTTCGGCGAAATCCGTAACGATGGTGTGCTGGTTGGATTGATTGCTGAATTTTTCAGCAACCCGGCTCGTAAGGATGGGGAGCGAAACATCGCCTCTGCTCAAGCTCAATCCGCCGGCTTGCAGGCGTGATGCGTCAAGCAGATCATCGATCATTTTGCTGAGCCGGTCAGCTTCCTCCTCGATAACGGCGAGCGAGTCGCTGATCGTATGTTTATCCCATTTTGCGTCATCGCGACGAAGGGTGGATGCATATCCCTTGATTAACGCAACGGGTGTGCGCAGTTCATGACTCACAATCGAAATAAATGTTGATTTGATTTCATCTGCCGTGCGGAAGTGTGTGATGTCGCGTACGGAGACAATGATATTACGCAATTTGCCCTCACTGGAAAGGAGCGGCGCATACGTCACCCCAATCGGCACAGGAGGGGGCAGGGACCTCTCAAGATCGCCTTCCACGTAGAGGTTTGCATTCGGTGTGAGAGGCCAGCCGTTGGCAATGGCTTCATTCAAAGTTGAACCCTTTGGGTCGCTTGCCCAACGGATGACTTCATCGTGTGAGAGGTTGACCAAGTCATCGTGAGGCTTTCCATATATTCTTTCGAATGCATCGTTCACGCGTTCGATCGTGAGGTCTGCATTGAGGATGAGAATTCCATCTGCCGCTGAGTCGAGCAGCGCGTCAAGTCGTTGCTTTTCGTAGGAGACCTGACCATAAAGGCGCGCGTTGAAGACTGCGATGGCAGCCTGGTCTGCAAAGGATTGGAGCAATACCCGATCGTTGGGCGTAAAGAGGTCCGTGTAATTGCGGAAGATGAAGATCACGCCGATCACCTGTCCATGCGCGGCAAGGGGCAATGCTGTGCCATTGAGGAGACCCATACTGGCCGTGTAAGTGAGCTCGTTCAACATGCGGTTCAACTCTGTCACGTTCAGCTCACGGACGTTTTCTTCGGCTAGCAGAGGGGTGAGGTAACTTAGAAAAGCAGGAGCAATCCCATGAGCAGCGGCGACGCGCCATCCATCCTCTTTTAGAGCGATGATTCCCGCCTGCCCCGCGAGCATTTCAATCGCGATCCGGAGAATGCGCGCGAGCAGTTTCTCCAGGTCGAGTTCTTGAGTGAGGGCACGCGATATTTCAAGAAGATAATCACGTTGGCGGACGCGGAAATCAGGGAGCATCATGGGATTTGATGCAATTTTATCACCGCTAGCAAGGGATATTCACTTGAGTAACGAGATAGATACGTCTCGTAAATATGAGAATAGATCTTGACATATCCACAATCACATATACAATAATATTTAACTTTTATAAATCTTGTTTGCGGGTGCATTGATCCACAGCCCAGCTGGTCGCTGTTCCGGGTAACCGGAAAGGGCGTGGTGAGCACAATGGCGAAACCGACCGCTTTGGGTCGGTTTTGTTTGTTTAATAGACCTCTTGCAAAAGTCGATCAGTGAGTGATTTTGAATGCCAGATTATGGAAAGCGAAACATGCCTTGCATGGTTTCTCCCCCAAGTGGCATAGATAGAAACTCCCCAGTCGATGGATGTAACTTGGGAGTTTCCATTGTAATGTATGGGAATGCGTAGATCACGATTATTTCACCGATAGGCTGCCAGACTCAATTTTGGCGGTCCGTCCATGTCACGCAACCCAGCCTCAACGACTTCCAGCATTTTTAGAAGTGTTGCGCTGACACCTGTTGACCTTGTGAAATCTTTATCTTCCACGTTGAGCAGTTTGGTATCTTATGGGCCTCTGATGGCACATCTATTGACTTATGCAAGATGTCAAATATCGGTTATCCGAGATGGGAAGAAAAAATGCGAAAATCAATAATAACTTTTCTCGTGGGGGCACTGATTGTTTCCATCCTTGTATCTCCAAAGCAGAATGCCTACGCCCAAGTATTATCCTTCCCGGCTGAGATCAACAAGAGCTTTACCCCAATCTCCATCCCATCCGGAGGGATATCTCGCCTCAGGGTTAGCATCTATAACCCCAATGCCTTTCAATTGACCAATGCTATTTGGACTGATAATTTGGTCGGAGTCCAGCCGGGTCTTGTCATTGCAAACCCCGTAAATCTAAGCAATACCTGCGGTGGTACTGTGACTGCGGTCGCCGGAGGGACAACCTTGTCTGTAAGCGGAGGTATTGTCCCTGCGCAATCCGGGGTCACGCCGGGATCATGTACGGTGGCAATCGACGTTACATCAAATACTCCGGGAAACCTCATTAACACACTTCCCGCCGATGCATTGACTTCCACAGGGGGTGGCAACACCATCACCAACACGTCTCCAGCCAGCGCGACCCTGAATGTTGGTGGAGTTCAGCTGCCTACAATAAACAAGAGTTTCAGACCCAGTACAATATGGGCGGGTGAGGTTAGCGTACTTTCCATTGTGATCCGAAATAATGCACCGGCTATCACCCTGACCCAGGTATCGCTCACCGACACTCTTCCCGCTAATGTTTTCCTTGCCAATCCGGTTTCTCCGAGCTTGATGGGCTGCGGAGCCACTGCCTCTTTAAGTGCCGCCAGTGGGGGAACTTCGATAGCACTGAGCAATGCTACCATTGCGCCAAGCTCTACCTGCACGATCCGCGTCAATGTTACTTCAGACATACAGGGATCGTATCTCAACACCATTCCCGCCAATTCGCTTGAGACGGAGCAGGGCCTTACGAATATTTCACCAGATTCGGCACGGCTGAATGTCCAGGTTATTGGCATTGCCAAGACATTCTCGCCTCCGACGTTTCCGGCGGGAGGCACCAGCACCCTGACCATCACATTACAGAACCCGACGGACTCACCATACACGGGTGTAAATGTCACCGATACCTTGCCTGGCACTGTCTTAACCGTTGTCCCAGGCTCGGCAGCCACTACCTGTGGTGGGACAGTTTCCATCACACCGCCGCGCACCGTCAGCCTGGCGGATGGCACCATCCCAGCCGGGAGTGTAACATCTCCCGGGACTTGTACGATCACGTTCCAGGTGACCGCACCGGTGGGTACGCTTACTGAAACATATGTGAACACCATTCCTACCGGTGCGATCACGACCGATCAAGGCGTTGGCAATATCCGCCCGGCCACGGATACGGTAACTGTTGCCGGCGCGGACGTGACAGGGATAAAATCGTTTTCACCGTCCAATATTGTATCAGGCGGCAACTCCAGATTAAGAATTGAGATTTTTGCTCCAGGTGATACAGACCTGACAAACTTTTCGGTCATAGATAATCTCCCTGCAGGCTTGACTGTCAGCAATTCGACGCCTCCATCAACAAACGGCTGTGGTGCAACCCCGCCACTGGTGCTTACTGCCACCACCGGGGCAACTTCTGTTTCCCTCACCAATGGCTTAATCCTTGCAGGGCAAAGCTGCCGGATTGATGTCTACGTGACCGGCAGTACGGCAGGTGTGTATACCAATACCATCCCTCCTGCAAACATCACAAATGACGAAAACCGGACGCCCTCAGACGATCTCACCGCAAATTTGACGGTGGGTAATCTGAGTACCCTATCCATGGCTGTGGTGAAGGGCTTCGATCCGTTGACAGTTTTCGGTAACTCCGTATCAACAATGAGTATCCTGTTGATCAACCCGGGAACGGTCCCACTCACCAGTATCGCTTTTACCGATAATATGCCACCTGGAATGATCCTTGCTAATCCTCTAAACTTTAATGTGGGGACTTGCGGAGGGACGCTCAGTGGAACTTCCGGGGCTAACTCCTTCTCATTCCGTGGTGGAAGTTTGCCTGCTGGTCACAGCTGCACGCTGACCCTTAGCGTGACCATGACGGTCAATGGTAATCTTACAAATACGATCCCAGCAAATACTGTAACCACTTTGGAAGGAGCAATTAATCCGGACCCGGCGGAAGCCTCGTTGACCAATTTGCCAGGCGCGAGTGTTGGCAAATTCTTTTCCTCCAATCCGATCACTGTTGGCTCTTATTCATTGCTCACAATCACGATCCAGAACACTGGAAATGTTGCGTTGAGTGGGATGGGGTTAAGAGATACTCTTCCAGGAACTCTTCCTGCGGGTCTTGTCATCGCAAATCCGCCTGCGCCTGCACCCATCAATGACTGTGGTGGAGCCTTATCCGCTGTGGCAGGGACTCAAATCATTCAATTGACGAATGGATCTTTAGTCGCTAGTTCGGCTTGC